>JAQUMP010000120.1 GCA_028718065.1 Chitinivibrionales bacterium
TTATTTTTTGAGCGATGGCCCCTTTGCCCTTGGCGACCACCCGCGGCGCCGCGGTGTCGTCGTGTATATACCCGAGGGCCACGGCCTGTTCGCGAATATCGGTCTGTTGCGGTCTCTTCCGGTTTTTCATTTATTTTACCATTAATCAGGCATGAATATCAATCGATGTGGATATTTGAGCCCCGGCAAGACCGATTTGCGCGCCGGGCGCCGCGCCTGCCGGCGTTGCGGACGGTTCGGCGCGCGCGCAGTGTAAAGAAGCGCCGCTTAACCCGGCGGCGCGCAGTGCGTCCCGGATGGCCGCGGCGTTGCGCTCGAACCAGGCCAGCGTGTTTTGCCGCGCAAATGCCAGGTTTACCGCGCACTGTCGCGTGGCGGGGCTGTACTGGATGTGGATTGTTATGTCGCCCAGCCTTGACGGCGCAATATGCATGGCGAGCGCAAACGTCCGGCGGTCTTTTTGTTTGGGCGCGCGCGCCTGATGCTTTACAAAGGATATTTCGAGCGGCACCCAGGCGTCGTCGACCCGCACCGGGAGCGTTACTACCTGCGTGGTGCCCTCGGCCGTGGGCGCCTGGCGCGCCAGGACCTGCGCGGTCTCAAGTCCCTTTACCAGCGTATCCAGCGGATGGCCGAGCGTTATATTGACCGATGATAAAACCTGGCGCGCCTGGGCTTCGGTGAGCAAGGGTGCGCCTTCCCGGCCCGCGGTCGAGGAAAGGGCGTCGGCAATCCGGCCGCTCAGCCGGGCAAAGACCTGCGTGAGGGACTGCTGCTGCGAAACTATTTTTTCCAACAGTTGACTATTGCGATTGTCCGGGTCGGGCAGGGCGGCGACAAAGCGGGAAAGGCGGACGATAAGTTCGTCCAGCCGGGCTAAAACCAAGGCCGTACCGGAAGAGACAATGGCCGGAAAAAGTGCGCGGATCGCCTCCTGCGGCAAAAGGGCGGGATTATTTTCAAAACTTCCCGCCAGGGATTGTTCTACGCTTGCCATAAGCGCCGTTACGTGCCGTCCAAGATCGCCCAGGGGCTTCAGAAATTCGTTGAGCGAGGGTGAAGCACCCGGTACTTGCGCATTTTGCAACGGGCTGTTTTCTATTCTTGCCAAAGCTGAAGTTAGAGGTTTTAAGGCTGTGTCCGCGATGTTGCCGCCGATGGTGGATGTCAATTCTTCCACCGTTGAGGGAGCGGGGACGCTCTTTTCTATGTTGTCAAGTGCTATGACCGATTCACCCTTTATCGTCGGAGGCAAGCTTGCCGGACTTTTTTCGTTTTGGCGGGCGAGGGTGCGTTCCAGAAAATAGCCCAGTTTTTGGGCGAGCTCCAAAATCCCGTCGCCCCCGGCGTCGGCAAGATTTTTGATATCGGCGCGTGCCAGAACGTCCGTAGCAATGGCGCTCATGGCGGGCGAAGGCTGGTCGCTCCGTCGTCCGGCAAGCGAATCGATAATCGGTCCGGCGACGCCGATGTCCACGATGGGCGCCGTTTGCAGGCCGGTCGTTATGGAAACGGCCGATGGCATAATTTGACGCGCCCATTGCAGCAACGCAGCGGAGGCGCCCGGCGCGCTTTCGGAAAAAAGTTGCGCTCCTATTGCGCCGGACCCCGGCACGGCGCCGTTTAATTGCACCAACCGGTCCACGCTCAGGGTTTGCAGGTCTTTGCAAAGGGTAAGCAGGTCCCGGCCGTTAAGTTGTTGCAGCGGTCCGTTGCGCAGCGCCTGGACGCCCCATTGCTCCAGGGACAATGCCTGCTTGGCCGGTGCGATGATCTGGGCCAGGGAGCGGTTTTGATCGTCGCTGAGGGTCCGTATTAAAACGCCCTGAGACGCCCCTTGCTGCTTAAGAAGGGCGCTAAAGTCGGGCGCGTCCGGGGCGCTTGCCGAGGTGAGCCATTGCAGGGCCTTTTGCGGGTCGGCGAAAAATAGCCAGGCATTGCCGGGGGGCTGTGCCAGGGGAATGGTTTTTAAGATGACCCCGGAGGCCGCGGCCGTTACCGTGACGATTTTCCCGGTAACCTCTTGTAAAGCATCCTGGATCGCCTGCCTGATGGCGCCCGTGATCTGGTCGGGTGGAAGCGCGACGGTGTCTTGGATCCGGCCGAGCACGCTCTGCAGCGCCTGCGCGCTTTGCGGCCCAAGCGCGGCCGCCGCCCGCGTCAGCATCGGTAAAGCCTGCTTGAGCTCGGCTGCAAAGGCTTGGCCGTCGCCGGAAGCGTCGAGCCGCGCTATCAGGGCGGCAAGGGCCTCTTTAACCTGTTGCGGCGTGGCCGCACCGGTTATGTCGAGCACGCCCGAGGGCTCGGGCGCGGCTTGCCGGGCCGGCGCGGCCGGCAGCGGCTGGATGATGACCTTGTCGCCCGTAAAGCTTACCACAACCGGCGTTCCGACGGGCAATGACCCTTTGTCAATTTTTACCGTGATGGGGCCGGAGGGCAAATTAATGACCACGGTGCCGTCGTTTCCCTGCGCGGCAACGGAGCCGCGCTGAGTCGCCGGCTGGGCCGCAGGCTGCGAAACCAGATGCGCGGTAAGGGGAATCGGGGCAAAGTTCATGGATGGTTTTCTTTTTTAATCAGGTCCCTAATATCGTTATCGGTAAACCGGCCGATATCCTTAAGGTAAGAAAATGACATTCGGGGTATCGGTTTTGGGGAGGTGAGGGAATTGCATAGGCGGCGAATCAGGGCTTTTTTCCCGCAATTTTTAATATCAGCGCCACCTGGTCTACGCTCACGTGGAATTTGCGCGAAATTTCGGAAACGGACAATCCTTCGCCGCCCGCGGCGATGATCTGCTGCTTTAAAGTTTCGCCATCCGGGGCGTTTTCCGCGGCCGAAGGTTCGGCGGGAAAAACCGGCGCTTCGGCGACCGGTTCCTCCAGCTCGCTGCGCCGGATCGTGCGGCGCAGGGCCTCCACGTCGAAGCCGTTGCCGGGCGGGACCGTCGGCAGTGAGGTTGTTCTTTTCTGTAAAGGAACATCGCCCCGGGTGCCGGAGGCGGTATAGGGCGTGGGGGCGCGCTGCACCGGAACAAAGGGTCGTTTTGATTTTTTCGGCCGGAAAACAAAGGTGCGCAGCAGGCCGATGAGCAATACGATTCCCGAAAGCAGCGCGACGATGGCAAGGGCCGCGATGATCCAGTCCAGGGCCGTATTCGGTAAAACGCGCATGGCCGCGAGCGCTTTAAAAACCGGCGCAAAAAAAGAACGTTGGGGCGGCGTTACCACGGCCGCCGCCGTATCGGGCGTTACAACCGGCGCAACCGAATCACTGGTGAGCGAAATGTCCTGCTTGATCTGGGTGATGGAATCTTTAAGAAGCGCGATTATGGAATCCTGGGAAGCGAGCGATTGCCCCTTGCGCTTTTTTTGTTGCTTTTCCATTTCGAGCGAATCCAGACGTGCGTTGAGCGCCATTTTTTTCTGGACAAGCGCTTCTGCATGGGGCGTGGAAAAAACCGTCATTAAAAAAAAAGCCGATGCGGCAATACCCATCTTTAAATAACCGTTGGAAAATGCCAAGGATTTCATTGAGTTCTCGCGGGGTAAAATGGAACAAGCCAGCTTGTGCATACTAAGATACCATTTCGGGCCGGGCTTTGACAAATCCAATCGTTATTGCATATAAAAAACAAAGATTGTATATTGATAATCAATTAGATTTATAGGGTGCATCGCATAAAACCAGAAACAGGTTATCATGCCGCGATTTACCGTTTACTATAACGACCGACCCATAAAAGCGTACGATTTTTCCGACGCGACCATTACTATCGGTCGCCTGCCGGAGAATTCCATCTCCATTCCCAATATGGGTATTTCCAGACGGCACACGCGTATCGAGATCGATTCCAACCATAAGTACGTGCTCTCGGATTTGAATTCGCTGAACGGCACGTTTATCAATAATAAAAAAATCAAGCAGGCGCAGCTTAACAACGGGGATAAAATATCCATAGGAAAATACACGATCGTATACGAGGAGCCGGTGGAAGCGCCTCTCCCGGCAAAACCCAGGGCCGTATTGTACGCCGGCCCCGTTCCGCCGGCGCCCGCGCCGGAAGAACACGCGCTCCCTCAGGTTAATCACGAGGCCCGGGCCACCAAACCTCCCGACGCGACGCCCGCCGAAACGCAGACGGCGGTACTGATAGAAACCAACAAGCATGTCGTCCATAAGCTTGACAAAAAAGTAACCAGCATCGGCAGCGACGAAAGCGATGACATTTTCGTGAGCGGCTTTATGATCGGCAAGGAGCAGGCGGTGATCGAGTTCGAAGGCGACGAGGTCTGGATCAAATCGCGCAAGTTCGGGTCTAAATTCAGGGTAAACGGCCATAAAACAAACAACCACCAGTTGTACCACAAAGACCGGATCGAAATCGGCTCCAGCACGTTTCGCTACATGGAAAACGAGTAACGCCTCATGAGATGGGCCTTTATTTCCGATATCCACGCCAATAGCGAAGCCCTCGAAGCGGTGGTTAAGGACATTGACACTCAGGGAATCGACCAGATCGCCTGTCTGGGTGATGTTGTCGGGTATGGCGCCAACCCCAACGAATGCATTGACCTGGTGGAAAAGCGCTGCCCCATTGTGATCCTCGGCAATCACGACGCCGCGGCGATCGGCCAGCTCTCCACGCAGCATTTTAACATCCATGCCAAAATTGCGATCGAGTGGACCGCGGGCGCCTTGACCGAACACGCGCGCACTTTTTTGGGGGGATTGCAGCTTAAATCGGTACAACCCCCGGCAACGCTGGTGCACGCCACGCCGTATGAACCGAATATGTGGTACTATATCACCTCGCTGGAGGAGGCGGCCTTTAATTTTCAGTTTTTCGATACCCAGCTCTGCTTTGTCGGGCACACGCATATTCCCATTATTATCGTGCTTGAGGACAATCACGAAATTTACGTTCATCAGGACACCACGCTCGAATTTTCGTCCATGTCCAAGGCGCGGTTTTTAATTAATCTCGGCAGCGTCGGCCAGCCCCGCGATCATAACCCGGCCGCCTGTTACGGCATTTACGACGCGGACAAATGCACGTTCACCTATCGCCGCGTGCACTACGACGTAGGGCAGACTCAGGCCAAAATGCGCAAGATTAAAATGCCCGACTTTCTTATCAACCGCCTTGAAGAAGGTAAATAATGCCTTGTGTCAATGGTGATGGAAACGCACGAAAAAGCAAATCAATCGGGCGGCGCGCTTGTTTTTGGTTTGCGATCGCCGGCATCATGGCTTTTGCAGTCCTGGCGATTCTCTGCTCTCCCGCGCAGAACCCCTATACCAACCCCGCCAACGGACGCATCGACACAACGCACTCGCTGCAAAATCTGAACGCGGATTCAATCAATATCACCCAGGCGCTTGCCTGTACGCTTTCGCTTGCCTACGCGGGGGTCATAGAGAGCGTAATTGTCTTGGAAAAAATAAACGCCGGGGCCGAAAGTGTCCTGGTGGCGCGTACCATGCCGGCCGATTCCAACCTGATTTTCTTTCCCTTGCAATTTTTCCAGAGCGGCAGTTACGCCGTGACCGCCGTGATCGTTAAAACCAACCATGCGCGCGATTCGCTTGTGCGGCAGTTTACCGTTTTTTCCAGGGCGCCGACGGTGGCGGCGGATTCAAGCAGCTACCATTTAACCTTGAATGATTCCACGACGCTTAAATTCCGCGTTACCGACAGCGACAGTAATCCAAAGTTGTGGACCATGTGGTTTAACGGTGATTTTACCAATGCCCTGAACGGCGGGTTTGTTCCGCAAAAACATTTTGCGGATTCAATCGTTAAGAAAGTTGCCTTCGATTCCATCGGCACGCGGTTGTGTTCGATACTGGTAACGAGCTACTCCGGCCTGAGCAGCGTTACGGCCCTCTGCACGTTGATAGTCCGGGACACCACCAGACCAGTCCTGCATCGTATCCTGCCCGTCAATACGGCGACGGTAATTACGGCGCTGCCCGAAATCATTTCGGTGACTATTCAGGAAGATTCCCGCATCGACTCGGTAAAATTCGGCCGCGATTCCGCCGGGGCGATTTTAGCAACCATGAAACTAATGCACGACACCGCCCTGTTGGCCGCAACGCTCGATTCCGGAAGCTACCGCTACAAAATTATCGCCTGGGACCAGGCGGGGAATGCGGGCACGGACACCTTTCGTCTTACCTACGCAGGCCATAAGACCTATAATCCGGTCATTAAAAACCTCAGCCAGACCATACAAGAGGACGGCGTTTTTAACACCATTAAACTTGACACATGCGCATCAGTGGACACGGCCGCGCCGTACGCTAAAGACAGCATTATTTGGCATATCACGCCGCAAAGCGGCGGTATCCTTTCGGTGATCCAGGATGCCGGCGCCGGTACCATACAAATTTCCGTGCCGCCGGCCGACAGCGAATGGAACGGTAGTGAATTTGTGCAGTTCGAAGCGTTGGGGCCGCAGGGCCAATCCACGATTGAACAGGCTACCTTCACCGTGACCCGCGTGAATGATCCGCCGGTGATAACCTATGGCGGCGCCTGCCAAACCATCGGCACGCCCTTTGATACGCTCGTCCTCGATTCGCTGGCCTACGATGTAGATAATGCCCGCAGCAGCCTTAGCTGGAGATTTACAGCAGGGAAAGCATGGCAGGTGGCGTACGTGCCGCGTCTTTTCCTGGGGCGCCGGACAAGCGGGTCGACGGGCGTTATTCCGATCCGGACGATCAACAGCAACCGCATCGTGATCCTGCCGAAAACCGGCATCAACGCCGCCACCTGGTCGGGCAAAGACACGCTAAAATTTTACGTAATGGACCCCGACAGCGGCCGCGACAGCGCGGGAGTTGTATTTACAAAAGCGACAACCTGCCTCCAGATAATCCATATCCTGCCGATAAAGCTTTTTCCTTAAAGCAGGGTCTTTAGCGCAAGTAAACGAGCGTCGCACCCGCGCCGCCGTCGCGCAGGGCGGCGGGCTTAAAGCTTTTTATCTGCAATGCCGGGGAATGCTCAAGCAGGGAAAGAACCAAACTTTTAAGCACCGGGCCTTCGCCCGGTTTGGAATGCAGCCCATAGCCGTGGATAATCAGCAGTTCCTGCACGCCCGTTTCGCGGCAATTCCGGATAGTCAATTTGATTTGCTTTTCGGCCTCGAACTCCCGCATGCCGTGCAAATCCAGAATTTTTCTCACCACCCCGTGCCGTTTTTCTTCCTGTTTTTTCTCGATTATTTTTTTCTTCTGTTCGCTGATATCTTTATCTTGTACTCCGAACGTATCAAGATATTTTAGAATTTCTTCGTGATATTCTATTGCGTTATTTTTATTTGGTTTTGTTTTTTTCATGGTAGAACCCACCTCGTGCGTGGGGGGTGTAGGATGTTTCTTGTTCTGCAAAGCTTTGTCTACCCCCCTACGCGGCTCAGCAGGCCAAAATATATTTATTATTTTACCAACTCAACTTTATCAAGTAACAACTCTCCATCCGCCCATACATCCGGATTTTTAACAATGCCGTCCAGGTGCACCGGCACGCGCACGGCGCCGCCCATGGAGGCGTTGTCGCCGAGCGCGAAATGGATCGTGCCGCGCACTTTCTCGTCTTCCAGGATCGAGCCGGTAATGCGCGCCGCCGGGTGCGCGCCGATCCCGAATTCGGCGATGGTGCGGCTTGACGGACGATATGTTTTAAAGGTTTCGTCAAGCTCCGGCTTTACAACATGGTCGGCCACGGCAACAACCCTGCCTTTTTTTACGGTGAGCAGAATCGGTTTTTCGCAGATGCCGCCGATGGCAAAGGAACCGTCGAAAGCGATCGTGCCTTCGGCCGTGCCCTCCAGCGGCGCGCAGTAAATTTCCCCCGCGGGCAGGTTGCCGAAAGCGCCTCGGCCGGTTATACGGCCGTCGTCGATTTTAAGTGGCCTTCCGGTAATTTCAAAAGCCAGGTCGCATCCCGCTTCGGAGACCACCCGGACCTTTTTTGCGCCTTTAAGGCGCCCGGCGATTTTGCGTGTGTAAACGCCAAGGCGTTCCCAATCGGCGTCCATGGTGCGCAGGAAGGTTTCTTCCGTTATACCGGGCAGCGTGGCAATGCGCGTGCCGGCGGCGCAGGCCGTGCGCCGCGCCTGGGTATGCGAAAGGGATTTGGAAGTGGGCATTACCGCTACGTCGAATTTTTTAAAAAGCTCGCCGATTTCCGGCGGCGGTTCGTTGCCGTTTTGCCGCCGCGGGGCCATGACCACCATCACCGCTTCGCGGCAGAGCGCGCGTCCGGCCTGCCAGAGCGCCTCGCCGATTGTAAAGCAAGGGTCGTCGCACACCACCAGCAATTGCTCGTTGCGTTTTAATCCGAGGCATTTGGTGAGTGCGATATCGGCGCAGTCTAAAAGGGGTTTATTCATATTTTATATTCTTAATTTTTCATATAAGATATAGTCTGCAAAAACGATTTTACAGAACTCTGCCAACGGTCTTTTTTGCAAACTGTTTGAACGATTCCGAATTTTTAACTCGGTTCAAATCCATAATTTTTTTCACGATTAATTCAGCATCCGTATATTCAACATATTTTGTACGGCTACCAAGTTCGTGGTTGAATAGCTTCGTTAACCATGTCTTAGGCAATCTTTGTAAATCGGGCTTTTTTACTTTCTTAATCCGGCCCACCGGGTGTGGATGTTTTCTTTCTTCGATATACGAACGTAAGGCCCTCTCATCTGCAATCAGCCAGGATTCAAGTGCCTATTCTTGTCCATTCGGCACTCAAAAATCGTTTGATCCGGCTTGACCCCGTGCGACAAAACGACTGTTAGGTAAAAATATATACCCCTGCCGGATGAAGTCTATTTTTTCCGCATTGATTCC
>JAQUMP010000121.1 GCA_028718065.1 Chitinivibrionales bacterium
CCAGACTTTTTGTCGGCTTTTTATACCAGGCAAGCGTTTCGGCCTGCTTGAGCCAGAATTTATCGGGTTGCTTGATCGATTCATCCCACATTTGCTGATATTGGCCCATACTTTTGATATAGGCTTTGGTCACGACTTCCTGCGAGGGTGGAAATTTACGGTTTTCGACCATCAACGATTTCATTGAACCTACGTTTTTTTCGTCCGCCATAGGCTTAAAACTCCTTCTGCTGGGATGGCATAAATGTGAATGGATATAGAGAGAAAAAAGTATTCTTTTATGGATAACTAATAAAGAGGAACCAACCATAGCCAATCCGGTTTACGCACCGAATTTTTAGACTCTCAATATACTTTTTGGCCCTCTCGCAGGGAAGGAAAAAGCAGCGTGACGCTGTGATGTTAAAGACCTTAGGGTAAATGATTCGATCGATAAGCCAAACAAACCGCAGGTGCCCGAATTAGAACTTTCATTTTTTTATAGAAATGTTCATTCCGTCATTGTATTTTCAGAGCATAATAGTGCAATCAAAATTCTTAAAAGTTGGGCGATCCCATGTTTTGCAAAAAATGTCATAGCTGGTTCTGGTACGCGTTCTGGTCGCTGGTTGCCGCCGCTTGTATATATTTAATTGCCCGCTTTTTCCTTAACGCCGCCGCAAAGCAGGGCAAAATTAATCCTTCCAAACCCTCCAAAGATAAGTCCGGCGATAAAGATACCTGGTTCATTTAACGCGGATCTATTCCCCGGTCAAGGCCTTATTTTTTCTCGTCTTGAAGTCAATTTTAAATTTTAAGTCCGCTTGCGGTTCTGCTATTTCCTGGAAAAAACCATTAAAGCCGGCCTCTAAAAACGCCTCTTTGACCGGCGCGTATTCTTCCGCGGTTATTTTCCGCGAAAGTTCTTTATGTTCTCCCGCTTTATAAGCGGGAAAATATTGCGCCATAAGGCTGATAAAAATATCGGCCGGATCAAAGCTCGATTTTAAAAACTCCAAAATTTCAAAAGTGCCCGCCAAACCATGTGGCAGGACCAAGTGGCGGATGCACAAACCGCGATACGCCACGCCATCGCCGTCGCATTTGAGTGGGCCGGCTTGCCGAAACATGGCTTTTATGGCGGCCTGATTTACTCGCACATAATCCGGCGCCGCCGAAAACTTTTTCGCGGATTCGGCATTGCCGTATTTCATATCGGGCAGATAAATGTTCACGATGTTGTTTAAAATATCAATGGTTTGAACGCTTTCGTAGCCGCCGCAATTGTAAACGATCGGGACCGCAAGCCCGGCTTCGGCAGCCATTTGTAAACTACGCAGGACCCACGGCAGAAAATGGCTCGCGGTCACCAGGTTGATATTATGGCAGCCTTGCTTTTGTAAATCGACCATTTTCCGGGCCAGGAGTTCTACGGAATAACATTCGCCTTCGGCCTCATGCGAGATCTGGTAATTCTGGCAAAAAAGGCAGCGCAGCGTGCAATGCGAAAAAAAAACCGTGCCCGATCCGCGCGCGCCGGAAAGGGGCGGCTCTTCACCGTGGTGGGGAAAAATGCCGGCGACCGCCATTTCTCCCGGCGCATTACAAAATCCCTTTTCGCCCTTAAAACGGTCCACGCCGCAGGCGCGCGGGCATAACCGGCAGGATGCGGCAAGCGCTTCGGCCGCGTCGATTTTTTCCTGCCAGGCGGCGGGGGATAAAAACAGGTACGAGGGTGAATGGGGCATGGGTTGGAATATAAATGAAAAAGGCGACCGGCAACAGCCGCTTCAAGCGCTGAGTTGCGCCAGCCAATCACCGGCGCGTGCGACTTCGATTGCATCGGTTCTTTGAGGGTGACGCAGGTTGTGGACCAACTGGACGGCGTTCATCGACGGCGCTTTTTCCTGAAAGAAATATAAAGCGCGGCTGGGAATGTCCTCGGAAAGTTTAACTTCGATGCCGTGGGTGATCGTGTCGTTTTCCGCAAGAGCGAAATCAATCTCTTTACCGTCTTTCGTCCGTAGATAGTGTAATGACAGCGGGGCGCCTTTAGTGTCTTGCAGATACTGGACGTGCTTGAGCAGGCATACCGCCACGGTATTTTCGAGCCGGGCTCCTTCGTCCCCGTCAACGTAACCGCTGTCGTAAAAATATATTTTCGGTTCTTTGAGCAAGGACCTTGCTATATTCCTATGAAAAGGGCGGACAAGAAAAATGACATGCAGACATTCCAGAATGTCAACATATTTGCGGACGGTGTTCGGCGCGACCTGCAGGTCGCCGGCCAGCGACCCGATCGAAAGCGGGGAGCCCACGCGTTTTCGCAGCATTTCCAGAAGAAGGCGAATCAATCGGATTTCATGGATCCGGCCGAAATCCATGATGTCTTCACGGACGATGTCCGTATAGTATTGGCGCCGCCATCGTTGCGCCTCGTCAACGGAGCCGGACAAAAAAGGCTCGGGAAACCCACCCAGTTTATTTAAAGCGGCCACCGCTTCGTAAGGTTCCATCATTCCGGCCAGTTCCTTTACCGACAAAGGATTAAGTTTGTAAAGAAAGTACCTGCCGGCCAAGGAATCTCCCGTCTGTCGGAACGTGTCCAAACGGGCGCTGCCGGTAATAAGAAAAGTCTGAGGAGGGATTCTGGTGTCAAAGGTCCCCTTCAAATAAGTTTTCCAATTTTTCATTTTATGAATTTCGTCAAAAATTATCAGATCGGCATTTAACGGCCAGGTGCGATTGTGGATGATTTTTATGTCCGCAATATCATCGTTGTTTAAATAAACCGGTCTTTTAAATTCCTCCTGAATATTTTTTGCCAGGAATGTTTTGCCCACCTGCCGGGGCCCGGTGATAAAAACCATTTTCTTATGTAAATCTTTGGCGATGTTCTTATAAAGATAGCGTTTCATATAGACTATTATACTTTATTTTGAAGAAAAGTCAAGACTAAAAGGCAATATTGTGAACAATAGTCAATATTCGAACGGGCCTGGCGCGTCTCTTGCAATTATGGTACGATGTTTTTTTGCTTCCATGTTGCATAATCATGCAACATCTTTAAAACATTTATCGGTAAAAACCCAGCCTTTTTAAGTATTTTATCTTTAAAATCGATGATTGAAAAAACCAGCGTGACGCTTATGATTTCGGGTCATGTTGGCCGCGGGCGCGCTTTTGGCGGCGGAAGGTCCACGGGGATTTTGTTGCCAGGGACCGTTTGGCCGTCATTAAATAAAATCGGGGCTTAAAAACAAATACATGAATTTAAAACCATTGCCTATCGGCGTCGTCGGGAATTTATGTTTTATTTACATCCTGATTTTTTTTTGTTCCCTTTCCGCCCAGGTGAAACCGGACAGTTTTTACATACCGGTTACCTATTACGATTTTAAGTCCGACGGCGTTTCCAACAATAATTGGGCGCAGGGTCCGCTTACCAATTACGGTCCCGATGGCTGCGGCGTGGTCTATACCGGCATGGTCCAGGACACGCTCGACCGCGATCGCAAACCGGTTTTTAAAGCGAACCTCGAATATAACGACAGCATCAACAAATGGTTCCGTCCCAGCGGCGCGCCGCCGCTTTCCGACTTCGGCACCCCCGTTCGATTTAATCCCGTTACCGGCAAATGGACAGGTCTTACCAACTACCAGGGACGTTCCAACGAATGGTTTTATTCGCACACAACCGTAACGCCCAACATGAACAACATCGTGATATATGATTCAATCGCGCTTAAATTGGTGCCGGCCGGGCAGCCCGGCGCAGGTCAGTATACTTTCGTGCGCGATTATGCCGCTCCCCCGGCCACCGGATTTTATCCGCTTGACGGCAGAGGATTCGGCGTCGACCCGGTGGTGTGGCTGGACTCCGGCGGCGAAGGCGGCACGAATACCACCGGCCATAATTACGGTTTCTCCATGGAAATCCACCGGCAATTTACCTATTCGGGCCAGGAGACCTTTTCGTTCTTCGGCGACGACGACATGTGGGTTTTTATCAACGGTAAACTTGCCGTGGACCTGGGCGGCGTGCATTGCGCCAAGCCGGCCACGATTACGCTTGCCGACCTGGCCACCATGCTCGATATTACGCCGGGCCGCACGTATTGGTTCGATCTTTTTTACACCGAACGCAAACCCTGGGGCTCGGACATCAAATTTACCACCAACATCATCCAGCCCCCCGGCATCCGCCGGATAACGCTTGATGTTTTTCCGAACGACACCGTGCATGTGCTTGACACAGTAAGAATACACGCGAACGTTCTGGACGACACCGGCGCGGTGCGGCCGGATTATTCCTCCACGGTGCAATGGGAGCTTTTAGATACCTCCAAAACTTTGCCCAATCCGCCGCTTGCGGCAGGTATAACCGATTCGGTCATAGCGTGGTCGCCGCTCTATGCCTGGCGCACCGTCTGGATCATCGGCAAGGTCTACGACGACATTCTCCATAAAGACACTCTGCGCGACACCGTGGCGATTTACATTTTGCCCGGTCCGCCGGACCATTTGGTGATCGAGGCCGGCGCCAATAAAAATGCAAGTCCTAATCGTGACAATCCCATCGATACGGTCACGCTTTCTTCTTTACAAACAACATCCTCCGTCTATGCCGTTCTTCGTGACCATTACCAGAACTGGGTTGACTATTCGCTTGCAACGGCCTGGCTCAGCCGCAATGCCGATACCGCGACCGCGGCGGCAGGCAATCAGGCCATCGGGCAGGGTGTAATCAGCCGGGTCGGCGCGAGCGGAAGCACCAAGATTATCGCCACGAATACCGAAACGCGCTATGCCGCGCAGGCGCTTACAGATTCCACCGTCGCAAAAATTATTCCCTATAATTATACCGCATTGCGCATCGTGGTGAACGATTCCGTTAAAATCTCAAATCTTTCCATGAACACCAACCAGGATACAACGCTCAAAGTGCAAGGCCGACGGTCCGACAATCAAAAATGGGAAAATGTTTCGGGCAACTGGGACACCACCGCCAATGTGCATATCGATCCGCTTGCGCCCACCGTGGCGAATTCCTGGTCGTTTTCGCCGACAAAGCCGGGGAGCGGCTTTATTAAAGCTTCTTTAAGCGGCGCGCCCTCCGAGTCGATCGCGGTTAATTTTGACTGCGGTCCGCCCACCGGCATGACCATGACGCTTCTAACGCCGGATTCCTTGCGCATCGCCGGCGATCCGATCCTAACGCTCGTGCAGCTTTACAATAACGACGGTCCCGAGCCTTGCTCGTTTTGTTTTCCCGGAACGGGCTTCCCCGACAGCGTCTGGTATAAAGATACGCTCGGTAAAAGGCCCGGCGTTGCCGAAGGCGATCCGTTTTTAATCGTGGACGGCCGTACCACGTTTCTTAACACCGGAAGCTCCGCGGCTCTGCATGACGCCGAGTGCTTTACATCGGGCAAAGATACCATCGTCACGATTCTTACCAATGCGCCCTTTAATGCCGCGAACCAGGACAGCATGCACCGCTTGCGGGGCGATCTTGGTTCGGGGCTCACCGCCGCCACCGCGCCCTTTGTCCTTCATCCGGGCCCGCTGGCGGCCCTGCGGCTCGAATACGGGAATGGCGTACCGTACGGCGATACGCTTACTCTGATATCACCGGAATATGCGTCGGTCTATTCCGTCGGGTATGATAAATACGGCAACAGAATCGGCTTAGTCAACGCCGACTGGTTCGTGACCGCCGCCTTGCCGCAGCCCGCGACAACCCGGAATACGCGGCGCATCCTCTTTGAGACCGACGGCATTATCTCGGGCGCAGCGGGCATGCTTACGGCGGTGGCGCTGAATACGAACATTCAAGACAGTCTTTATATATCGGTGCGCGGTCCCCTGCCGGTTATTTCCTATGCTAAAACGGCCGATACCTCGGGCAATGGTTTCCTAGACGAAATTATCGTGCATTTCAGCAAGGCTGTTACTTTTCCAAAAGGTTTTTCCCTCGCCGATATTTCCATTCGTAACGATTCGGTGCGGATTGGGGTCGGCGGCATAACCAGGTTCGGCGATACCGCAACCACCATGACCGCGTCCTTGACAGATAGTATTTTCGTGCTGCACCTTGTGGAGAGTGCCACCGATGTTCCGCAGACCGGCTGGACGCCGCGGCTTACGATCGACTCCCTGCCCGATTTTCGCGATACAACCGTCACCTGCCTCGACGGCGCAGGGCCGGTTATCTGGCGCGTTGTGTATTACATGAATTCGCTCAGCGATCATTCAAACGATTCCGTTGTCGTGATGTTCAGCGAATCCATTAAGGGCGCCAACGGCAGTTCCTTTAAAGCCTACAATCCGCCGTCGCTTTCCCTGCAGGTCTGGCAAAAGGGCGCGGACGGCAATTTATATGCGGTCGATTCCCTGCTTGAAGGCGTCAACGATTTTTCCGCGGTCGATTCCAACAGGGTGGTTTTCATAATGACCAACGGGAGGCTAATGTCGGGGTCCGATTATATGAGTATTCGCGTGGAAGCGGCCGGCCGCGATTCCGCCTGGCAGATCGTTGACAAAGCGGCTAATAATTATCCGGCTGTCTTCAACCGCCGTGCGCCCGTCATCATGGTCACGCCGCTGCCGGCCATCGTCCGGGCCGCACCGATGCCCTTTAAGCCCGGCGGTCAACATGCGGACCAGAGCCTTAACCTCAACCTGCCGGGAAAAAATTACGAAAGGGAGCATTTTTATTATCGCCAATGGGCGCGTAACGGCCAGGGGACCGTGATGGTTTTTCAGGTTGCCGTGCCCGCAAATCCCGCGGATTCCGTCCGGGCCGATCTTTACATTTACGATGTCGTGGGCAACCTGGTCAATCAGGCTTCGAATGCGGGCGATATTCTGCCGCCGGGCTTTCATGTAAATCCGGGAAGCGTGGTCGATTACGATGTTTACTGGAACGGGCGGAACGCAAAGAGCATGAATGTCGCGCCCGGCGTTTACAAGGTAATGCTTTATTTAAAGTCAAGGAGCAACAGTCAAAAACTGTTCGGAATCCTGGGCGTGCGGTAAAAACGATTGGGTCGGTCAAGTTACCGCGCTGCCACAAAACCACATTCTTTAGGAAATTGTGCAAGCTGGGGACCGAAAATTAGCAGAGGGCCGTGAGGTTGTCGTTATTGTTTTTCACGCTACACTATTAAGCAAGTGCTATTTTATTGGCATCATGAAAAAGGATAACGGGTGGAAATAGAAAAAATCCTTGCGGCTATAGAATCAAATAAAATTAAAATCACTGAGCATGCTGACGAAGAAGCAGTTGATGACCAATTGACATTATCCGAGATCCTTTACTCTGTTGAAAACGGAGAAATTATTGAAGATTACCCAACAGACAAACCGTATCCGAGTTGTCTTGTCTTTGGTAAAAATGAGCAAAAAAATCCAATCCATTCTGTTTGGGCATATAACAATGCAAATGGCTGGGCCGTATTGATAACGGTTTACCGGCCAGATCCGATACGATGGATTGAATGGAAAACACGGAGGAATAAAAATGAAAGCTTTTGAAAAATGTCCCGTATGCGGCGGAGAACTTATTGAAAAAGAAGTGGAAAAGCTTCTCCGTGGAGGAAGTGACGTTGCCGTTTTACGGGTGAAAGCGGACATTTGTTTGCATTGCGGTGAGCGGCTTTTTTCAGAAGAAACGGTCCAAAAATTTGAACAAATTAGAAATGATCTCACGCATCACCGGATTGAATCTTTCGAACCTCTTGGTAACGCCTATAAAGCAGCATGACCTTTAATGGCATGAAACCTAAGCCGATCCCCGCATCCGGCAACGTCGAAGCCTGGTTTCTCAAGCAGGCCCCCATCCCCTTTTTAGACCGCTCCCGGGAAAAAATTCCCACGCTCGTCGTGGATAATTACGTCGCGCTTGGTCAAGTTACGGCGCTGCGCTTTCTGGAATGGGTGGCCCAAAACCCCGCGGGCGTGGCGGCGCTGCCCACCGGGCGCTCGCCGGAATATTTTATAAAATGGGTTACCTATTACTTGACTAACTGGAAAAAGGAATGCCAAAAAGGCATTGTTGGCGCGATCGGTTTGGGTAAAACCGCGCCGGTTTTTTCCGGCCTCACCTTTGTCCAGTTGGATGAGTTTTTTCCCATAACCGCCGGGCACGCGCGCTCATTTTACCGCTATGTAAATAAATATTATATCCAGGGGTTCGGGTTTAATCCGCGCAAGGCGCTTTTTATAAATGCCCCGGAAATCTGCGAAAAAGCGGGCGTCGCCTTTAACGGCAAGACCGGTATCGAGGCCATTTTCCCCGAAGGCAAAATCGATCTTGCCTTGCGTCAACGGCACCCGATAAGCGAGCTGGAAAATGCGCAGCGCCGCGTTATTAAGTTCGTGGACCAATTTTGCGAGGACTACGAAGATCGCATCCGTAAACTTGGCGGGATCGGCTTTTTTCTGGGCGGCATCGGTCTGGACGGTCACGTGGCCTTTAACATTAAAGGCTCCAGCCACTTTAGTACGACCCGCCTAATCAATCTTAATTACGAAACCCAGGCCGCCGCCGCCCAGGATCTGGGCGGCATGGAAGCCGTGCGTAAAAAAGCGGTCATAACCATAGGGCTCGGCACCATCTCCGCTAATCCAAACGTAGTCGCCCTCATTATTGCCGCCGGGCAGAGCAAAGCGCGCGTTATCGCCGACGCCCTGGAGCAAGAGGCTCACATCGATTATCCGGCGAGCAGCCTCCAGAAACTCGCGCACGCGCGTTTCTACCTTACCGCAGGCGCGGCCTCCGCTCTTTCAGCGCG
>JAQUMP010000122.1:0-6956 GCA_028718065.1 Chitinivibrionales bacterium
TGTACTTAACCCTTCGTGTATATTTTCTTCGGTAGGCATCGGTAACACTCCTTGATAGTTCTCCTATCATTTAAGTGTTACCCATTTTTCCTAAATCGCAGGACTCATTATCTGGTAGTTAGAACAATTTATTTATCGGGGCCTTGACAGATTTGGTTAAAGGTGCGCTTTATCCTGCTGTCAATGATAATCAAGTAATGGCTCAACCTATTCCACTCCCGCCTTTTGCTGAGCAGAAGCGTATTGCAGGAATATTGCGCGAACAGATAACGGCAGTAGAGCGGGCTCGCGTCGCAGCTGAGACCCGTCTTGCTGCTATTAAGGCTCTACCCGCAGCCTCCCAAAGGCAATTTTAAATATGAACCTGCTCCGGGATATATCCGCCTAGTTCAGATTCAAGATTTTCGTCTTTCCGATGTTGCTGTTTACATTCCAGAACAAATGGCTATAAGAACGTTTGAAATTGATGATGTTATGATAGGAAGATATGGCCCCCCGGTTTTCCAAATTTTAAGGGGCCTATCAGGTGCTTACAACGTCGCACTTATGAAAACAGCACCCTCTGAAAATCTCGATAAAAATTTCTTATACTTTCTTCTTCAATGGCCAAATATCCAAAGAGACGTTGTTGCTCAATCGCAACGTTCCGCAGGCCAATCTGGAGTTCAGAAGGAATACCTCGAAAAATATGTAATTCCTTTACCTCCTTTTCGCCAGCAACAACGAATTGCAGCTCAACTCAATCAGCAGATGGCAGTGGTTCAGAATATCCGAGCCGCGGCGGAAGAAGAACTGAACATGATCAATGCCATGCCGGCGACCTTACTGCGTCAAGCGTTCAACGGAGAAATTTGATATGGCACGCGGACAAAAAAAGAACGGAAACAACAACGGAAACGGTAACCGGCTTGCCACTCAGCAATCGGTGGATCAGGCGGTCAAGAGCATCTGTAACATCATGCGGCGTGGGAATTGCGCCGGGGCTATGCAATATGTTCCGGAGCTGACTTGGATTCTCTTTCTGCGTATTCTTGACGAAAAGGAACACCGCGAAGAGCAGGAAGCCGAAGCTTTGGGCGTGCCGTTCAATCCATCCTTTGCGTCTCCCTACCGCTGGCGTGATTGGGGCGCACCGCTGGAAACTCTGCCCGCTGGGCAAACCAATAAACGTTTTGAACTGCAAAATGCTCCGCAGAACGCGTTTTTCAATTTTATCAATACAGAGCTGCTGCCGCACCTCAAATCCCTGAAAAACAAACCCGGCGCATCTGCTCGACAGAAGGTCATCAGTGAGATCATGACCGGCGTCGATCGTGTACGGATCGACACTGAACGCAACTTCCTTGATGTGCTGGACAAGGTGCATCAGCTCTCGACTGAAACGATCGACCCGACGCATGTTTTCACGCTCTCGCAGGTCTATGAGGGTTTGCTTTTAAAAATGGGTGAAAAGGGCAACGACGGCGGACAATTTTTCACCCCGCGTCAGGTCATCAAGGCGATGGTACAGGCCATCAATCCCACCGTCCACGACACCGTATATGATCCCAGTTGCGGCACAGGCGGTTTCCTTGCCCAGAGCTTTGAGCATATCAAGGCCAATCTTGGCAACGACGTTACCGCCGACCAGTTGGAAACGCTCAAGCAAAACGCCTTCTGGGGCCGTGAGAAGGAAAACCTTGTTTTCCCCGTGGCGCTGGCCAATCTTGTCCTGCATGGGATAGATAAGCCTAATCTCTGGCATGGCAACACGCTGACCGGCCAGGAAACCTACGGTGGACTTTTTGAGGGAGCGCCACAAACCTTCGACGTGATCCTGACTAATCCACCCTTCGGCGGCAAGGAAGGCAAAGAAGCTCAGACCAATTTTGATTACAAAACCGGTGCCACGCAGGTGCTGTTTCTTCAGCATATCATCCGCAATTTGCGCGAGGGTGGGCGTTGTGGCATTGTGCTTGATGAAGGGTTGCTTTTCCGCACGAATGAAGACGCCTTTACAAAGACCAAGCGCAAGCTTCTTGACGATTGCAATCTTTGGTGCGTGGTGAGCCTGCCCGGAGGTGTGTTTACGGCCGCTGGCGCGGGTGTTAAAACTAACTTGCTTTTCTTCGCCAAGGGTCGGCCAACTCAAAAAATCTGGTACTACGATCTGTCTGATCTCAAGGTACGAAAAAAAATTCCGTTAACACTTAAACATTTTGAGGACTTTTTACGCCTCTTGCCGACTCGTACTAACAGCGAATTATCGTGGATCGTGGACATGGACGAACGCAAACGCATTGCAATGGAAGAGGCTCGGCCTCTGAAGGAACAGGCCACCACCAAGGGTCAGCAAGCCGCACAGTGGAACGAGCGCCTAAAAGATCTGAAGAAGGCCAAACCGGTCGATGACGATGCCATAGCGAAGGCAGAAGCCAAGATTGCGGAACTTACCCGCGAATCGCGTGATCTGGCCAATAAGGCCAAGGAAATCGAAGACTCCGTTTACGACCTCAAAGCCGTCAACCCGAACAAAAAATCGGTTGTGGATACGCGCACGCCCGAAGATCTCATGGATATCATCGAGGCCAAGGGCAAGGAAATCACCGAAGCGTTGGCAGTGTTGAGGAAGAGATGAACGCTCTACTTGATACTAATATCATTATTCATCGAGAAGCGGCCCGTGTAATTAATAAAGAAATAGGTTTATTATTTAACTGGCTGGATACTCTGCATGTAAAAAAATGTGTTCATCCGATTACTGTCGAGGAAATCGAAAAACATGGGGACGGAAAAACGGTTGAAACATTTAAAACGAAAATCGAAAACTACCATATTTTAAAGACCGTTGCCCCCCTACATCCTTCCATCGTTAGTCTTTTTTCGTCAACAGATAAAGCCGAAAATGATCGAAACGATACGATTCTGATCAATGAGGTTTTTGCTGGTAGAGTCCACATCCTGATTACGGAAGATAAACGAATACACGAGAAGGCTATTTCGCTCAATATTTCCGAAAAACTTTTTACTATCGAATCCTTCATTGAAAAGGCAGTATCTGAAAATCCCTCCCTGGTCGATTATAAAACTCTTTCTGTTAAAAAAGAGTTTTTCGGGAACGTCAATGTAGCCTGTACATTTTTTGACAGCTTCAGAGCGGACTACCCAGGATTTGATAAATGGTTCAATAGAAAGGCTGAAGAGCCAGCCTATATTTGTCGTTCATCTGATAATATTCTTGCATTTCTTTATGTTAAGCACGAAGGAGAAAACGAAACTTATCGCGATATCGAACCCATATTTTCGCCCAAACGGCGTTTGAAAATAGGTTCATTTAAAGTTGAATTGAACGGGTTCAAGCTGGGTGAACGGTTTTTAAAGATCGTTTTTGACAATGCTATCCGTTTCAGGGTCGAAGAAATTTATGTGACAATTTTCATTAATTCTCCAGAGCATGAAAGGTTAATTAGCATACTTGAATTATATGGGTTTCGTCATTATGGTTATAAAATTTCATTTGGGAAACGCGAGCTGGTATTTGTTCGACCTTTCGAAAAAAGTTTCGATTTTACCAATCCCAAATTAACTTTTCCTTTTTTTTCCAGAAATTCAAATGTGTTTTTAGTCCCGATATGGCCAGATTATCATACAAGCCTTTTGCCGGACTCTATCCTCAGTACGGAGTCCCCAGCAGAATTTATAGAGAACGAACCATTTCGAAATGCTATCGGCAAGGTTTATATTTCCCGTTCCATAGAAAGAAATTTGCAAAGCGGCGATATAATCATTTTTTATCGGACAGGTGGGTATCATAAAAGTGTTATAACGACAATTGGTGTTGTTGAAAGCATGATTGATCAGATACCTTCAGAAACAATATTCATAGAAAAATGTGGGAAAAGGTCTGTTCTGCCCCCTGAAGAACTAAGTAAGTGGTGGAATTATAATCCCCAAAACAGGCCCTTTATTGTAAACTTTTTATATGCGTATTCCTTCCCTCATCGGATCAATCTTCAAAGGCTTATAGAATTGGGAATAATTCCTGATTATCAGTCTGCACCGAGGGGTTTTTATAGAATTAAGCCGGAACAGTTTAACGTGATTTTAAAGGAAACCAATACGAATGAAAGTATTATTGTCGATTAGGCCTGAATTTGCCAATAAAATCTTTTCTGGCGAAAAGAAGTATGAGTTCAGAAGAGTGCTTTTTAAAAAAGCTGGTATTACGAATGTCGTTGTTTATGCATCATCTCCTGTATGTAAAGTAATTGGCGAATTCGAAATTGGTGCAGTGCTAACAGATGAGGTTAGTTCGTTATGGAAAAAGACCCGGCAATTCGCTGGGATAACTGAAGATTTCTTTTACTCTTATTTTGCCACAAAAAGCATCGGACATGCGATTAAAGTAAAAAAAACGATTATGTATAATGCCCCAATCGCTATCGAACAAGGGTATGGTATTAAACCGCCACAATCCTTCGCTTACATCAACAGCCCAGGCACGAAAAAAAATAAAAAGGATCGCATGAGGTTCATTGCCCCTTCTTTGACGCCCAATTAAAAGGGGATGATGATGCACAATCGTGTTGGAAGCCAGAAATAAAGGCAGCGCCTCGAGGCTATTCCTGCGGCGGCATTTTGAAATCGAGGTATTTTGGGACGGATGTTCTTTATTGCTTTATCTCCACACGGGTTTCACCGTTCCCCGATCTACCCGCCACACGGACCACCAGCCGGATCCGGCTTAGGATACTGCGAGCGGAAGATGGAATAATATATTTTAAAAAGAGAGGAATAATAAACCGGCATCAGGAGCGGTAATGAAAATACCCCATATCTATATTGACACTTCGGTAATTGGCGGTTGTTTTGATGAGGAGTTTAGCGTTTGGTCGAATGCCCTTTTTGATGATATTATCAAGGGATTGTTCAATCCGATGATTTCAACCGTTGTTGCCGAAGAAATTGATAGCGCCCCTGAATGGGTGAGATCAAAATATGAAGATTTGCTCAATGCCGGCGCACAAATACTCACACCTGATAAACGAAGCTTTGAATTATTGAGAAACTATGAGAAGCATGATATCATTCCGGTTAAATATCGCAATGATATGCTGCATATTGCGCTTGCAACAATTGCTGGTGCGGACATTCTCGTCAGTTGGAATTTTAAACACATCGTTCGCTATGACAAGATTCAGCAATTCAATGCCGTGAATATTGAGAATGGTTATAGGACAATCGCGATTTACTCTCCACGTGAGGTAACGTATTATGAAAAAATTTGACGCCGTCCTGACCGTCCGTGAAATCAGAGATAGGATATATGAACAAAATAAAAACAAATCCGACGATGAACTGATAGCTTATTACCAGAGCAAATTAGAACGGGCGAAGTGGGTTCAAGAGAAAAGAGCGGAATATCGGGCGGATGGCGCACCCACGAGTAATAAAAAAGCCATTTCCTCCCGATGAGACATCGCCCCCAAACCACCCATTGACAGATAATTATAATCCGGCCTTGTCCGGTCCGGTTCTGTGTTTTACAACGGAGTTAGCGGGCGAATCAGAACCGTACAAGACTGCTGCTAAAGTTCTTCCCCTATGCCGGCTCCTTAAATTATTTTTCTTGTCTAAATTGTCTCAAAAAGAAAATTGTAGGGCGCATCGATATCGTTTTAACCTCTTTTTTCCCAGCAAATTATGGAGATATGGCAGCGTAGCTCAGTTGGTTAGAGCAATGGAATCATAATCTATATTCATTTGTCAATGTTCCGTTTTTCCGCGGAATTCCGCCCCTCCCTGAAAAATAAAGACAAGATTTAGACAAGATTGATTGCCCGGATCATAGCCTACATTTCTTTTCCCAAGAGCGCTGCTCCTGCGAAACGATGCCTCTGCGTATTTCAGTTTTTCTCCCTGCTTGCGCTACCAAATGCGATATTTTAAATATTTATCACAACCAAAATTATTTAAAATTAAGGCAGTCACTTGAATAGCAGCTTCCGCGTATACATTGACGAATCCGGCGACGAGGGCTTTGTCTTCAAGCCTGATGGCAGCGGTAGTTCCCGCTGGATGGTGATGTCCGCGGCCGTTATCAGGAAAGAAAACGACCTGCAAGGCGTCCGTTGCCTGGAGAAAGTGCGCCAGATTCTTGGCAAGCAACCCAAACAACAACTGCATTTCAGTGACCTCACACATGAACAGCGCGTCGCCTACATCAACGAGATTACAACGCTGCCGATTCGTACCGTTTCCATCCTCGTGTACAAGCCGTGCATCCGGGAGCCGGAAAAATTCCAGAGCGAGAAATTCCTTTTGTACAGGTATGTCACCCGCTATCTTTTGGAACGGGTTTCGTGGTTGTGCCGCGACCACAGAACCGCCGGAAGCGGCGACGGCACCGCCGACCTCATTTTTTCAAACCGCAGCATCATGTCGTATTCTGAACTCAGGGTATATCTCGACCACCTCAAGGACCATAGCGACTCGCTGAAAGTGACTGTGGATTGGAATATCATTCATTCCCAAAAGGTCCGGGCAGTCGACCATTCCCAGCTGGCCGGGCTGCAAATCGCGGACGCCGTCGCCTCGGGCTTTTTTTATGCTATTAATAAAAACCGGTATGGCAACGTTGAGGACCGGTATGCGCGTGAACTCGGCAAAACACTGTATCGTCACAAATCCAAGGCGGAAGGATATGGGCTGAAGTTCTGGCCGGACGATATGGATGAAATAAAAAAAGCGAACTCTCATATCGAGAAGTTCGCTTTTTAACAGGCCCCAAGTTCGAGGATCCCACCCATTACGGGCTGCCACCGTTGCCGGTGACCTCTACAAACCTTGCGCTTGCCTGTATTTAAAAGATACCATAAATGGCAACAAAAGTCAATACTGGAGTTCGACGGATTTTTGCCCGAGGCGATTCCGGGGCCGCCGATTGAACTCCTTCCTTGTTTGGTGTCTTTTCCCAC
>JAQUMP010000122.1:6966-8776 GCA_028718065.1 Chitinivibrionales bacterium
CGCAGATAGTCTATTAAGCGATTCTCTTTTGGTCAACGATTTTCTGGTAGATACCGTTCATAAATTCCAAGGTGACGAATGGCTTATTTGCCTTTGGAATTGTTCCCCGATGCATTTCTTTCCATATTCTGATTCCATATATTATTTTTCACAACCATTGGAGTTGTTTTGACAAGAAAACCATGTAATCTTGTCTAAAAAAGAAATTAATGGGGAATGATGACAAAAGAGAACAACTGCAACTCATTGATAGATAGCCGCTTACAGAATATGGCAGCGTAGCTCAGTTGGTTAGAGCAATGGAATCATAATCCATGTGTCCGGGGTTCAAATCCCTGCGCTGCTACCAATACAAAAGGCTCTGGAACCCCGTAAAATCAAAAGGTTTCAGGGCTTTTTATTTTAGCCCGCCTCACATCACAACTACCCCAAAAGTCATTTAAAGTCACTTAAAAACCGGACGAGTACGGTCAAAACCGGACACTTAGACCGGACACTTTTTTAACATACTAAAAAAAATATGAGCACGGTACACTTTTTTTAATTCTACATACATGAAGGATGTTTCTATATCGTGTAAAATTGATATGCCTACGCAAGGATCGACGCAAGGACGACCGGGGGTTTGCCACCTCTCGAAGCCTGGCGTGCTCCTTGCCTTGCTTCCATAGGTTTAAACGAAGGGAAAAAAATAACTATGCCTAAACCATTAAAGAAACCTCGCTATACGGATATACGGGTTGCAGCGTTCATTAATGCCTATTGTGACATATTACTGAAAAAGCATGAAAAGGCGGGAGTTATTAAAGAAGCTTGCAAAATATCTGGTGTTGGAGAATACACTGCCGAACATTGGCTCTCTCGTCCAGCAATAAAAGAAATGATATCTAAGAGGTTGCTTGAGATTCAGGAAAAAAGTGGAGTTAATTCGCCAGAGTATCTTTTAGTAATGATGTCGCTGCTCAAAGACCTCATTGCTCACCTTAAATATGATAATATTACCGTTGATGATATAGAGAAGATTGCCAAGTTGGTTGGGGAAGCTTTGGACCTCATTAATAAGGCAACCACCAATTTAAGCCAAAATCAATTCAACCTGATGCAGCGCAAGAATACCTTTGTAGGCCCCACGATTTATAAACTGCCTGATAACGGGATGAGTTCCATTGTTAGCCCTATTGAGCCAGAGGAATAAATGATCGCACCTGTAAAACAGGAGAATAACAGATGAATACAAGGTGGAAAAAAGGTCAGTCTGGTAATCCCAATGGCAGGCCAAAAATAAAAGACACTGCCGCAGAGGTTATTCGGAAAGCCATATCCGTTAAAGATTGGGAAGAAATGGCAAAAAAGCAATATGAATTAGCACTCTCTGGTGACACCAAGGCGTACGTTGCATTAGCCGATAGAGCATTTGGAAAGGTAACCCAAAAAAATGAGGTTGAGGACATTACGCCGCCCGATCCGAGGAAGGTTTTCAGGTTCCAGATTGTAAATCCTCCTGCTTGCAAGCCGGAAAGCGCGCAAAAATAATTCGTCTGGGAAGAAAATTTAAGCTTGATGATTCTAAAGACCGAAGCAATTTTTTAAGATCCATTTGGTTATCCGGGTTGTTTCTTCATCAGGTTCTTCGTCCCAGGATTCTTCAAAAGCTTGCTCATCCCGGAATTTTTTAAAACTCATCTCCTCTTCCCAACTAAGTTTACCGTTAGCGTAATCTTTTAAGGATTTGATGGCGCGCTTTACATGTTCCGCTTCTTTAATGGTAAAGGTCTCATATAAACTGCCGATTTTATACCACGGAAAAGCC
>JAQUMP010000123.1 GCA_028718065.1 Chitinivibrionales bacterium
CTGCAGGAAGGCAAAACCAACGCGTACTTCCGGCACCATGTCCAGTTTACGGATTTGGAGGTGGTCAAACGCGACCAGATCGTGCGCTATATTTTCGAAAAACAGCGCCAGTTCAGCCAGTGGCGCTGAAAATTTGGGCGTTTTTTTATCGTTTCAGTGCGGCAATTTTCTGAAGAAATTCCTGCCACGGCCATGCCGTAAATGTTCCAATGGTAGCCGTCCGTGATGCACGGCAAACCAGAAAACAATATGCTTTTGGAAAAGATTCGCTGAATGACCGCAGGCCGGCGCAGTGCGACAGGTGCGGATTTCTGGTAGACTTGATTTCTACGGCCCATACATCACCCGATGGAAACTGAAGCACGCAATCGACTTCGACGCCGGATTCCGTTCTGTAAAATGAAATATCCAAGTCCAACCGCAGATACTCGTTCAACCGCTGGATTTCGCAGATGAGAAAATGCTCGAATGCGCGTCCGTATTCTTCGCTTTCCGGCATAAGAGGGGCGGAACTCTTTTTCAGCAAGGCGCGGACAACGCCGCAGTCGAACAGGTAAAATTTTGGATGTCGGGAAATTCTTTTTCGCACGGACTTTACATAAGGAAACAGGAAAAAACCCAGCAAGGTATCCTCTAAAATCTGATAATAGGTCCGCACGGTATTGTGTGAAATGGAAATTTCCCGGCTGATATTCAAAAAATTTGCCTGCGCGCCGTTTTCGGACGCTACCATGGGCAGGAACCTGAGAAAATTGCCGACGTTCCTGAGCTGCGCCTCTATCTCGATTTCCTCATGGATATAGGTATCGACATAGGATTTAAGGATTTCGATCCGGTCGGTATCGGTCGGTGCAAGGTACACGGCCGGAAGAGTGCCGAAACAAAGTGCGCGATCGAGATTAAATAGAGGGCCGAGCTCATGAAAGGTGAATGGGTACAGATGAAACGTCCAGGCCCTTCCGCCGAGCATATCGGCTTGCGTTCGTTTGAGCTTGCGCGCGCTCGATCCGCTGATCATAAAACTAATCTGTTTGTTGGCTTCGATAAGCGCATGGATTTCGGCAAGAAGCGCCGGGACCCTCTGGACTTCGTCAATTAATATATGGGTAATAGCCCGTTGTTCAAGCACGGCCGAGAGCTCAGCCCGCAATAATTCGGGCCTTGCGCTTATTCTTCGAAACGTTTCCGAATCAAGGAGATCGTAGGTTAGACTCCTTTTCCCTTTAATTTTTTCCAAGAGCAAAGTGCTTTTGCCGGTCTGGCGCGGGCCGAAAAGAAAAAAAGTTTTCTTTTCCGGTAAATTTATAAGCCTTTTAATCGGTTCCATATATGACAAATATACACCATTTTTTATAAAAAAACAACAAAAACAGTCGATTTTTGTAAGTACAACTGACAAAAATCGCTCCAGCCATCCCGACCTTTTTTAATTTTATTTTCTAAACATCGTTAATTAAACGTATTATCATTCTTACAGCAGCCGCAGTAGATGCGACCAAACCGTTATGAGAGCAATCGATAATGTATTTTTATTAAAGTTATGGACACTAAATCCTTTTTCGAAGAAATTTTTACTTCCTTTCAAAAAGTCTTAAAACCGGGGCAAGCGGTGCTGACGGCCGTTTCCGGCGGCGGCGACTCCATGGCCATGCTGCATCTTTTGTATCATTTTCGAAAACGGCTTACTCTCGACCGCGTCGCGGTCGCACATGTCAATCATGGCCTGCGCGGGGCCGAATCGGACGCCGAGGGGGAACTGGTACAAAAAACGGCCGCCACGCTCGGGTTTGAATGTTTTACAACGAAGATTTGCCTGCCCGCGGGCCAAACCAAAGGCATAGAAGCCTGGGGTCGCGCCAACCGCTACCACTATTTCGTCGGTCTGGCGCAGCAACAAAAATTCGACCGTATCGCCACGGCGCACACGCTTGACGACCAGGCCGAAACCGTGCTGATGCGCCTGATGCGCGGCACGAGCCTTAAAGGGCTGGCCGGTATTCTGCCGGAACGCGCCGACGGGGTCGTACGGCCGCTGCTTGCAGTGCGGCGGGAAGCCCTGCGCGCGTGGCTGCGGGCGCACACTATTCCTTTTTGTGAAGACAGTTCCAACCAGAACCCGGCCTTTGCCCGCAATTGGGTACGCCTCTGCTTGCTGCCGGAAATGCGCGCGCTCAACCCGGCCGTCGATTTTACCCTGGCCTCTCTTGCGTCAATCAGCCTGCGGCTGCGCGAAACGGGCGAAGCTGGTGCGGCGGCCTGGGTTAAACGGTTCGTGGCGCTGGAACAGGGGCCGGCCTTTTGCATTAAAAAAGAGGGCTTGACCGATGCGCACGATGCGGCCGACGGGCTTGCCGCCCTGTTCACGAGCCTGGAGATTGAGTGCAGCCGCCACCATATTCTGGCCATCGTAGCGGCCGCCGTTAAAACGGGCGGCGAACTGCTGCTGCCGGGCGGATGGCGCTGCTACCCGCACGGCGCCCACCTATCACTGGTAAAAAACAATCCCCTTAAAAAACAGGCCGGATTTTCATGCGAACTTGCGATTCCCGGCGCTACCGAATGTGCGGAACCCGGCGTATCGTTTACCGCCGAAATTTTAGAGCATCATGACCAAATCGGCCCCCCGCCTAAAAACGCCTTTATCTCCAAAGACAATTGCACGATCCAATTGGATGCCGATAAAATAGCGGGCCTTTTTTTTCGCGCAGGCGTAGCGGACGATTGCTTTTGGCCGCTGGGCGCCGACGAACCTGTAGCATTGCGCTCCTATCTTAAAAATCAAAAAATCCCGCGGGAAAAACGGGCATCGGTGGGCGTGGTGGCAACCGGGGCAAATGAAATCGTGTGGATCCCGGGCGTTCAAATCGGTCATGCCTATCGGATAACGAGCGCCACGACCCGAATTTTGCGGCTGCGCTATCTGCCGAGGTCCCCATAATATATTTTAGTAAATTACAATCATCTCGGAGGAATGTTTGAATTCGGAAAATGCGCCGCGCAAAAGCAAGAATCTAAAAAAGAAAATTCCGCAATTAAAAATGCCCTCCGGATTGGGCAACAAGCCTTCTAAGAAGCCTGCGCGCAGGGAGTTCTCGCGCACGCTGGTGGTGTGGCTGGTGCTGGCGCTTGGCGTTGTTTTAGCCCTGCGCACTATCGGCGACTACAGCACCCTGCGCGAAACCAAGCTTACCTACAGTCAATTTAAACAATTAATGGCCAACCCGCAGGGACGTATCCTTCGCGCGATAATTATCCAAAAGCCGCTCGGCCGCGCGATCTTGCAGGGAGAGGTTGCCAACCCTTCGGTTTTCGGCGAAATTCAAGGCGCCAAGATTGCGCCGGGCACCAAATCATTCAGCGTAAATTTACCCTTTGTGGATTCGGCCATGCTTGCGGAATGGGACAAGGCCGGATTTCAATATTACTTTGAAACCGAAAAAATGAACTGGGGCGATATTCTTATCAACCTGCTGCCCTGGCTCCTCATGATTGTTTTCTGGGTCTTTATGATCCGCCAGATGCAAGCGGGCCAGCGCGGGATTTTTTCCTTCGGCAAGAGCCGTATTAAAACCAACAATCTCGACCGGCCGCAAAATACCTTTAACGATGCCGCCGGGGTCGAAGAGGCCAAGGCCGAACTTCAGGAAATCATCGAATTTTTAAAAGACCCTAAAAAATTCAAGCGCCTCGGAGGCAAAATTCCCAAGGGCGTTTTGCTGCTCGGACCTCCCGGAACCGGAAAAACACTGCTGGCGCGTTGCGTTGCCGGTGAGGCCGGAGTGCCGTTTCTTTCCATGAGCGGATCGGACTTTGTTGAAATGTTCGTGGGCGTGGGCGCCTCGCGCGTGCGCGACCTGTTCGATACGGCCAAGCGCAATTCACCCTGTATTATTTTTATCGACGAAATCGACGCCGTGGGACGTCAGCGCGGCGCGGGCCTGGGCGGCGGCCACGATGAACGCGAACAAACGTTAAACCAGATGCTCGTTGAAATGGACGGCTTTGAGGTAAACTCCGGCGTTATCCTAATCGCCGCCACCAACCGGCCCGATGTGCTCGATCCGGCGCTGCTGCGGCCCGGCCGCTTCGACCGCCAGGTAGTGGTGGACCTGCCCGATATCCGCGGCCGCGAGGGGATATTAAAAGTGCACACCAAAAGCATTCCCCTTGGCCCGGACGTAAACCTGCATACCATTGCAGCCGGCACGCCCGGTTTTGTGGGCGCCGACCTTGCCAATCTGGTGAACGAAGCGGCGCTCATGGCCGCCCGGTTTTCGCAGGAAACCGTGACCATGCTTGACTTTGAAGAAGCCAAGGACAAGGTCATGATGGGTGTGGAACGCAAGAGCCTGGTGCTCTCCGACGCCGAAAAACGCAATACCGCCTACCACGAGGCTGGCCACGCCATCTGTAATCTTAATTGTAAAGAATCCGACCCGTTGCACAAGGTCACGATCATCCCGCGCGGCCGCGCGCTCGGGGTTACCTTTTCGCTGCCGGGCGAAGACAAGCACAGCTATACCAAGGGCTACCTGCTCGACCGCATCTGCATTTCCATGGGCGGCCGCTGCGCGGAGGAGATGATTTTCGGTCTGCGCACCACGGGCGCAGCCAACGATATCAAGCAGGCCACCGAGCTGGTGCGCAAACTCATCTGCGATTACGGCATGACCGAGGAATTGGGGCCGCTCTCCTATGGTGAAAAAGACGAGCAGATCTTTTTAGGCCGGGATTTCAACCGTGGACGCAACTATTCCGACAAGACCGCCGAACAGATCGACGGCCTGATGCGTAACATTATCGACGATCAGTACCGACGCGCCCTGGCGATTTTAAAGGATCACCGCACGGAGCTGGAACGGCTGGCCACGGCACTGCTCGAACACGAAATGCTTGACGCCGAGGAAATCCAGAAAATCATCCACGGTGAATTTCTGGACAAGGCAAAAAAAACACGGTCGCTCTTTAAACGCCCGGAGGCCCCGGGAAATACCGACGCGAATCCTCCGGCCGGCACTCCGGAAAGCCCCGAAAAAACCGCGGAGCCGAAGGCCGCCGAGGCCGGTAAAAATGTGGATGTTACGATTGATGATACGCCCGGAGCGGTCACGCCGCCGGAAGGCCTCTCCTCGGAAAAACCCGACGATAAAAAACTGTAGGGACGGGTTTAGAACCCGCCCCTACAAGTAATTTTTTCCCATGCACCCCTTCTTAAAAATATTAGACCATCCTTTTGTACTAATGGGCATCGTGAATGTTACGCCGGATTCTTTTTACGACGGCGGCGCGCACGCTTCGGCCGCGACGGCCATGGCGCATGCCCGCAAACTGGTAAGCGAAGGCGCGCACATTCTTGACATCGGCGGCGAGTCGACCCGGCCCGGCGCGGAGGCAATTGACGAAGAAGAAGAGTGCCGGCGCATTCTGCCGGTGATTGAAGCGTGCGCAAAATTGCCGGGCGCGCTTATCAGCGTGGACACCTCCAAGGCGGCCGTGGCGCGCCGCGCGCTGGATGCCGGGGCAACCCTTATCAACGATATCAGCGCGGGCCGCTTCGACCCCGCCATGGCGGCGCTGGCCGCTTCCCGCGGCGCACCCGTAGTGCTCATGCACAGCCGCAAAACCCCTGCGACCATGCAGACGGAGGTTTATTATGCCGATGTTGTCGCGGAAGTAAAGACAGAGCTGCGGGAGCGAATTGATTATTTCCTGAGCGCGGGGGTTAAGCAGGAAAACATCATTCTGGACCCCGGCATCGGCTTTGCAAAACGCTACGAAGACAATATCGCCCTGCTGCAAAACCTGGGCGCGCTGGCAGGTCTGGGTTATCATTTACTTATAGGAACATCGCGCAAGGCCTTTATCGGCCAAATTCTGGGCAAACCCGCCTCGGAGCGACTTTTTGGCTCGCTGGCGACGCTCGCGGTGGCCTTGGATAGCGGAGCAAAAATATTCCGCGTGCATGATGTGGGAGCCAGTAACGATTTTTTAAAGGTGTATGCGGCGATGCGGGGAAAGTAGAAGAGTTTTGGCTTTTTTTATCCGGCAAAAGAGAACCGGTTACCGGCACCTATATGATATCTTGACATGGCGATAATTGAATTTATAGCGGGGCAATTAGAATGCAGAACTAACGCCGATAAAATCCTTTATACTCTTAATAAATTCTTCGGCATCCTTGAGGATATCTTCGGCGTCGGCTTTTTCAACCTGGGCGTAATCCTTGTAATCAAACTCCTGCCGGTCATCGAATGCCCTATGGAAAGAACGGGAAAGGTTTTTGTCCAATTTGCCTGGCTTAATAAATTCCGCATCGAAAATACTTATTATCGTAGAATGTCGCGATGTTCGCGCCGGCACATTGCTTTTTATAAAAAGCGCCAGGACGGCATAAAACATGGCATAATAGGCGCGATTGACAACCGAGCGCGGCGAACCGCCCGACAAATAAAACTTCCTGGCGTCATCAAGCGTTTCCCGGGCGAGTCCCCAACGGTACTCAAACAAAGCATTTGCATCCGTCATACGGATATTCCTTCTTCGCGGACGGCTTCCATAAGGGGCGAAGAGCGTGCGGGTGATTGTTCGACCTCGAACCTGCTGAAAACAACCGGCGCAATGAGAACGGAATAATCCAGACCCAATTCCCACGCCGTATCCTGTATCACTCGCCGGATAAGTCTGTCCAGGTTTTCGACTTCTACAAAAACGTCCAAATCCGAATCGCTTTGGTTGTCTCCCCGCGCGCGCGAGCCGAACACCTTCATTTCGACCACCGATACTTTTTCGTTCAATCGCTGTCTTAAATTTCGAGCTATTTCATAATCGCGTTGATTCATAATTATTTCCTTTAAAAGATACCATAAAATACATTCAGTGCCAAACAGCAATCACCACGATATCGCTTTGATTCCTCCCGCCCAAAGAAATGATTTTACTCAAATTTTAAAAACGGCGCACAGCAATTCTTTTTCACGGTACGGCTTTTTTAAGCGAAATTCCCCTGTAGTAGGCCTTTAAAATTTGCGCGTAGCTCTGCCCCTGGCGGGCGCGGCCAAGCGCGCCGCGCTGGCACATGCCCACGCCGTGACCGTTGCCTTTGCCGGAAACGGTCACCGTAGAGCGCGAGACGCTTTCTATGGTAAACATAGCGCTGCGCAGGATGGGAAAGTCGGCTTCGTTGCGCCGGAAAACCGAGCGCAGCTTGTCGCCGCCAAAAACAAAGCTGCCGCGCGAGGTGACTACCCGGCACTGCTTTACCCGGCCGCAGGGGAAGCGGCTCAGCACGGAAATGCTGTGGATCAGGCCGCGACAAGGATGATCGGGGATAAACTCTTTGGAATATCGTTCGAGGATGTAGGATAAATAGTTCGTGCTCCAGGTTTCGCTCCAAGAAGAAGCCGGCCCGCCGTTGCAATAGGGATTTCCCTTATCGTCAACATCACGCACCGAAGTCAGATAGGGCTCGCCTGGTTTGTCCCACACGTCCGAACTCGAGGCCGTGGCGCCGCCGCAGGTGGAATGATAATAGGCGTAAATGAGACTGTCGTTATAAGCCAGCACGAGCCCGGCGGTGGCGGCAATGGCGTTGTCGCAGGCGCTTTTTTCCACGGCAATGCCGCCGTAGACCTGGTCGGCGACGGTGCGCTGTACATCGTAAAACTCTTTTTCGTGCTCGATCATTTTGCGATAAGCATAGGTGCGCGCGGCAACGGCCTGAGCCTTGACCGCCTCTATTTCCGCGCCGCTGAATCCGCCGATTTCCAGCGGCACCACCCCGCGTAAATAATCCTCAACCGGGCAAATATTTACAAGCGAAAATGCGGCTTCCTTGTCCGGGGCCACGATCAAGTCGCCACGAAAACGCTCGCGGCCGATTTCGAGGGCCTCGCCGCCCTGCACGATGAGCGTGCAAGGAAGTTCTACCGTGGACAAAACCATCCAGCCCACGGCAAGAAAAAGACGGCCGGGACCGGCCGATTTAAGGGTGAGGTTGCCGTTTACCGTGCGGGAAAAACCGTGGGTGGCTTTAACACCATAGCTCTTTTCCCCGACAAGCGCAATTTTAGAAAGCCCCTGTTGCAGGAGTATGCGCACGCTCGTTCGCCCGACGTGGAAAAGAGAATATCCGTTAGCGGCGGGAGCGGCCTTTGCCTCTATGCGAGGAGGTTCCTGCGCCATAGGCTCCGGGACCGGCGCCGGCGGGTTTTCGGTCTGCGGCCATGCGCTGCTGTCAAGCGCGCGCAGCGCCTCGGAAAAATCAAGCGTGTCCCCGGAATTAACCGGAGGCTGGACCGCTTGCGGGCTGGGATGTTTTATGGTTAAGGAACTTTGCGATTGTACGGGCGGATTGGGTCGTATAAAAGAGGGTCCCATGCAGCCGGACACGACGCAAGCGCAGAGAACGAATGCGGGCAATCGAACAATGCGTTGCATTGGACCGGGGCCTATTTGGGGCGCTTTTTTAATTTGGCAAGTTTCTTTAATTTACTGTTGAGCAGTTGCCGCTGGAGAATGGAGGTGCGGTCGATAAACATGATGCCGTGCAGATGGTCGATTTCGTGCTGCAGGGCGCGCGCCAAGAGACCGCCGGCCATTTCGATGGTTAGCGGATTGCCTTCCAGGTCCAGGGCATTGACCGAAACAACGGACGGACGGCACACCTTGGCGAAAATCTCCGGAATCGAAAGGCACCCCTCTTCCGCCTCCTCGGTCAGCTCCGAGACGTAGGATATTTGCGGATTAACCAGAATGTAG
>JAQUMP010000124.1:0-3206 GCA_028718065.1 Chitinivibrionales bacterium
CCACCGCCGATTTCTGGCTGGCAAAAACACACTATGCCCTGCATCAATTGCCGCAGGCGGTGGGCGAACTGGGGGCGATTGCCCGCGCGGGACCCACCGACTACTACGCCTTTCGCGCGCGGCATCCGCTGTCGCTCTTATGCGATTCGCTTTCCCATTTCAGCCCCGATACTTCAGCGAATATTGATGCCGCCCGGCGTTGGCTGGATTCAATCACGCCCCTGCCGGCGCGCACGCTCCTGCCCCCGGACAGCCAGGACCTTGTGCGCGGCGCCTTTTTGGTGAGCATCGGGTATTCTCGCATCGGTCAATATTTTATCGATAATATAATGCTGCGCAACCCCGAGAATCTGGGTCTGCCTTTTGATTGCGCGCTTACCTATGCACGCTGCGGCCAATTTTTCGGCGCCAACCGCCTGGCGCGTAAATTGGTCGGCCGCATTCCCCAGCAAAATCGCCTGCAAGCGCCCGGCGCGATCACGGCGCTTTTATACCCGTCGTTTTACCGCGCTTGCGTCGATTCCAATGCCGCGCGCCGCAAAGTTTCCCCGGCGCTGGTTACGGCAATTATCCGTCAGGAGAGCATGTTCGATCCGGCGGCCCTCTCGCCGGTGGGCGCCATCGGTTTAATGCAGATCATGCCCGCTACCGGCGCGCTGCTCGCGCGGGACCTGGGCGGCGATTTTTCGCCGGATTCGCTTTACAAAGCAGAGTTCAACATCCGCTACGGCACGTATTATGTGCAGAAGCTGCTGGACCAATTTTCCGGCAGCGCGATCCTCATGCTGGCCAGCTACAACAGCGGCGCCAATAATGCCGAGCAATGGTATGCGCTCAACAAGGACGACGACGAAGATATGTTCGTGGAAAATATCGCCTTTAACGAAACGCGCGATTACGTTAAAAAGGTGCTCGCAAATTACTGGATGTATGAGATATTGGAAGGGCAAAAAACAATTCCTTAAGGGTTTATTCTCTTCAAATAGTATTTTATAGCCCGTGATATAACACCCATTACAAGGAGGGGGAATATGCGTCCAACAATAATAAAAAGCGCCGGCCTAATGGTATTGCTTCCGGCGGTCCTATTCTGCGTCTCCGCAAAGCAGCATTCCACCGCGCGGCAAACCAGCGCCGACAATACCAGCGCGGATTCCATGAGTTATGACTTTAAAATAGAATGGAAGCTCTTTTCCTCGGCCGAACCCATCAAGGCCTTTGCCCTGGCGCAAAACGGCGTCTGGTACGTTACGGCCTCGGCCGTGGTGTTTCAAGGCTACGCTAAAACCACCACGCGCAAGGAGTTTCCCCAGATCGGTAAATTGACAAGTGCGGCCGACGTTACCTGCATTGCCGTGGACGCCGCCGGTTCGGCCTGGGTTGGCACCAGCGCCGGGTGCGCCAGGGAAAATAACGGGGCCTTTACGCCCTTTACCAAGGCCGAAGGCCTGTGCGATAACGATGTTAAAAAAATAGTGGTTGACAAATCGGGCGTCGTGTACGCGGGCACGGCCGACGGCCTCTGCCGCTATGCCGGCGGTGCCTGGAAGGGCGTGGACGCCAAGAGCGGTTTTAACGCCAAGGTGGTTTTTGACCTGGCGCTGGACGGCCAGGGCAATCTCTGGTGCGCCACCAACAACGGGATTTTCTGCCAGAGCGGGGGCCGCTGGCAATCCTTTACAACCGCAAACGGTTTGAGCTACGACGACGCACATGCCCTGGCCTGCGATCCCAAGAGCGGCAAGATCTGGGCCGCGGTCGGCGAAAAAGACGTGAACTGCTACGACGGCAAGTCCTGGAAAGTTTTCATGGATGTCATGAACAACATCGTCTCCATCATGACCGACACGCAGAGCCGCATCTGGTTTGGCTCCGCGACCGTGGGCCTGCTTAAATTTAACGGCGAAGAATGGGTGAACGACCCCCATAAAACCGGCATGGCCGCATCCTCGGTAAATGCCATGCAGCGCGACGGCAGCGGCAACCTCTGGTTCGCGACCGACAAAGGTCTTTTGTGCATGAACAATCCGTATCCTTACTAATCGGAAATCATTACCATGAGAATGCAGCAAAAAGCGCTCCGCTACCACGAAAAGGGCAGGCCCGGCAAAATCGAAGTTATTGCCACCAAGCTTTGCCGCACCCAGAGCGACCTCTCGCTCGCCTATACGCCCGGCGTGGCCGAACCCTGTCGCGCGATCGCTAAAAACCCGGCGGATGCGTACCGCTACACCGCGCGCGGCAACCTGGTAGCCGTGGTGAGCAACGGCACGGCCGTACTCGGCCTGGGCAATATCGGCGCGTTGGCCGGCAAACCGGTCATGGAGGGCAAGGGCATTCTTTTTAAGCGCTTCGCCGATATCGACGTGTTCGACCTGGAGATAGCTTCCGAAGACCCGCAGGACGTAATCCGGGTTGTCAAGCTTTTGGAGCCCACCTTCGGCGGCATCAACCTGGAAGATATCAAGGCCCCGCAGTGCTTTACAATAGAGACTACGCTCAAACAGCAGATGGCCATTCCCGTGTTCCACGACGATCAGCACGGCACCGCCGTGATTTCGGGCGCGGCCCTTATTAACGCGGCTTTCCTGCAGAAAAAAGAACTGGGGGCGCTGCGGGTGGTTTTTTCCGGCGCGGGCGCCGCGGCGGTCTCCTGCGCGCGGCATTACGTGCAACTGGGTGTTGACAAGCGCAAAATCATGATGGTGGACAGCCAGGGCGTTGTTTTTGCCGGCCGCAGCGCGGGCATGAACCCCTGGAAAGAGGAATTCGCCGCGGAAACACGGGCGCGCACCCTGGCCGAAGCTTTGAGCGGCGCGGATGTTTTTGTGGGGCTCTCCAGCGCCGGGCTGGTAGGCCCCGGCATGGTAAAAGCCATGGCGGCGCGTCCGATTATTTTTGCCCTGGCCAATCCCGACCCCGAGATCGGCTACCGCGAGGCCAAAACGGCCTGCCCCGATGCAATCGTGGCCACCGGGCGTTCCGATTTTCCCAACCAAGTCAATAATGTTCTGGGTTTCCCCTTTATTTTCCGGGGAGCGCTCGACGTACGCGCCAAGACCATCAACGACGAAATGAAAATCGCGGCCACGCACGCCCTGGCGCAGCTCGCGCGCCAAAAAAACATTCCCGCCGGCGTCCTGAAGGCCTACCGGATAAAAAAGTTGAGCTTTGGCCCCGATTACATCATACCCAAACCCATGGAC
>JAQUMP010000124.1:3216-8701 GCA_028718065.1 Chitinivibrionales bacterium
GTGGCCCTGGCCGCCATGCGCACCGGCGTCGCGCAGCGTCCGATTGACAAAAGCGCCTACCGCAAACGCCTGGGCGCCCTGGCCCGGCGGCTTGCCTGCCGATGAAAACCATCCCTTTTATTTCGGTCGTAAACGCGGTTAGCGAGCTTTGTTTGCAGGCCGCTTTTTACCTTCCCGCCGATGTGGTGCAGGGCCTCAAGCGCGCCCTGGAAACCGAAAGCAGCGCCCGCGCCCGGGGCATTCTCGAAAAACTGCTTGCCAATGCCGCCGTTGCCCGCGAACAAAAGCTTGCCCTGTGTCAAGATTGCGGTACGGCGATATTCTTTGTGGAGCTTGGCGCGCAGGTGCGGGTTGCGGACGGGCTTCTGGCCGAGGCCATAAACGCCGGCGTGCGCCAGGGCTACGAAAAAGGCTATTTGCGTAAGTCAATTGTTGCCGATCCCCTCTATAATCGATGCAACACCGGTGATAACACCCCCGCGGTCATTCATTTTTTGCCCGTTGCGGGCGAGGCGCTTACCATAACGCTGGTCCCCAAGGGCGGCGGCAGCGAAAACATGAGCGGCCTGCGCATGCTTACGCCGTCGCAGGGCGAACAGGGCGTGATTGACTTTGTGGTGGGCGCCGTGGAGCGCGCGGGCGGCAAACCATGCCCGCCGCTGATCGTGGGGGTCGGTCTGGGCGGAACGGCGGAGCAGGCCATGCTTCTGGCCAAAAAAGCGCTGTTGCGTCCGCTTGCGCAACCCCATCCGCAAAAAGAGTATGCCGCTCTCGAAAACGCTTTGTTCGCGCGAGTCAATGCAACCGGCATCGGCCCCCAGGGATTGGGCGGCGACACCACGGCGCTCGCCGTAAAAATAGAGAGGGCGCCCTGCCATATCGCCTCGCTGCCGGTGGCCGTAAATCTTTCCTGCCATGCGACCCGCCATGCGACGGTCGTGCTTTAGCTGTTTTTCGGCAGCCAATCCCTTACGCAGGTACACCGGACTTTTTTAGAATAGGTTTGCAGAAGAGATAGCAGGCTGCGCCTAAACGGCTCGCCGGTATTGCGCAAAAACAGGCGCGCGTTAATGGATGTTTTTGCGAGGCCCTTTACATAATGTAAATCGAACGGATGAAAATAATACAGGGCCGGCCCGGTTTTAAGCGCCCGGTTAAGCGCCAAAGCGCTCCAGGTTTTACCCATGAGCCGCGTGGCAATGCCCGAACCCGCCGGCAGCCGCAGGAAGGGGAAAACCGGAATCGGAATTTCCCAGAAACCCGAGGCGCCGGTGCGAAACGGATCGGCCACATCGGGATGATACGGATTATTGAGCGGCGGCGCCAATGAGCCGAACTTGCCGAAGAGCTTCCGCGAAAAACAGACCGAAGAATCGTAGGTGTATCCTTGACTTTGGAGCATGTCGAATTCCCGTTTGGAATATACCAGGTTCGGAAAACGAAATCCGCTAACCGCGCAACCGCAGCAGTCCTCCAATATTTTTTTTGAATCCGCCACCGAGTCGTGCAACTCAGCCTCGTTCAGATCGGCCGCGTCCACATGATTATAACCGTGGCTGGCGATTTCGTGCCCGGCCCGGAATATTTTTTTAACGGCGTCGGGATGGCGCCGCGCCATTTCGCCGAGGATAAAAAAAGTTGCTTTAAGGGAAAATCTATCGAAGATTTCCAGGATTGTTTCCACCAGCCCGGTAAAATCCCGCTTTAGCTGGGGCGGGTTTTTATCGCCGTAAAAAGATTGAAGGGCAGCTTCGGCGGAAGGCCAGCGCGAATGCGGTCCGCCGCTGGCCCAGCGGCAATGATACCATAAGTCAAGATCGACGGAAATGAGGAGTGTTTTTTGAGTCTTTGCTTCGGACATGATTTTGGTTAATATAAATATTTTCGGCAATTTGAATTAATTTTCTAAAGCGCCATTCTTATGTTTTAGCTATAACAAGTATATTCCTTACAGGATATAAAGGGCGGCAGCCCTTTCCAAATAATTTATTTTCTCTCTATATTCGAGCAGCCGGCTCCTGCTATATTTTAATATTCACGTATGGTCATTACTATCAAAACGCCATTATCTGCAACTATTATAACATCACTTCACGCCGGCGACGAAGTGGAATTGTCGGGAACCATTTACACCGCCCGCGACGCCGCGCACCGGCGGCTCTACGATTTATTACAGCAGGGGAGTCCGCTTCCGGTCGATTTAAAAAACCAAGTGCTTTACTATGTCGGACCCGCGCCGGCGCGCCCCGGAAAACCCATCGGCAGCGCCGGTCCCACCACCAGCGCGCGCATGGACCCGTTTACTCCCGCGCTCCTGGAAAAAACCGGCCTGCGCGCCATGATCGGCAAGGGCGAGCGCTCGCCGACGGTCATTGCCGCAATTAAACAATATGGAGCGGTCTATTTTGCGGCCATCGGCGGCGCCGGCGCATTAATCGCCCAGTGTATTAAAAAATGCGACGCGGTTTGCTATGAAGATTTGGGCCCCGAGGCGATTTTTAGGCTTACGGTGGAAAAATTTCCGCTGATCGTGGCAATCGACGGCATGGGGCGTTCGCTCTACCGTTAAATCTTTACGAGGAAATCATGTTTCCCCTGCGTGACGATAATCCTACCCTGCACACTTCCGTTATCACTTTTTTAATAATCGCGCTGAACGTCGCGATCTGGATATTCGTCCAGGGCGCGGGCATGAATGAATCGTTTGTAAAGTCGCTGTGCTCCTACGGCCTGGTGCCGGGCGAATTAACGGGCCATTTGCAGGCTGGTGCGCGCGTTTTGATCGGTGCGAATGTCTCCTGCGTGTCCGACGGCAAGCCCGCGCCTTTTACCATTATATCCTCCATGTTCATGCACGGCGGTTGGCTGCATTTAATCGGCAACATGTGGTTTTTGGCCATTTTCGGCGATAACATCGAAGACGTTATGGGACGTTTTCGCTTTATTATTTTTTATTTATGCTGCGGCATCGCCGCCGCCATCGCCCAGACGATTTCCAGTCCGTTAAGCAATGTGCCCATGATCGGCGCCTCGGGCGCCATCGGCGGCGTCATGGGGGCCTATGCCCTGCTTTTTCCGCGCGCGCCCGTGCACATGCTGGTATTTTTGGGTTTTTATGTTACGCGCATCGTGGTCCCGGCCGCTTTTATGTTGGTTTACTGGTTTGGGCTCCAGTTCTTAGGGGGATTTTTTTCGCTCGGCGCATCGGCCGGCGGCACGGCTTTTTGGGCCCACATCGGCGGCTTTTTAACCGGGATCATATTGATTAAGTTTTTCTGCCTAACCGGACGCCTGGAGCAGTGCCGCAAGCGGCGCGGAAAAACCAACCGGATGGTTTACAGAGTACGATGAATTTATTGATATTATACCAAATAAATGGTACCATATATTACTGTAAGGATCTTTTTCCTTTATAGTAGAATACTATGAATAAAAATGGATTGTTTATCATATGGATCTTTTATACGACAATATGCTGTGCGCAAGGATACAATTTTACAACTTACAAACCAACTGGTGCAAATGCTATTCTTGGACTTGCCTGCGATTCTAAGTATGTATATGCTGGAACGCGGGCAGGCTTAGCTCGTTGGTCGATTGATGGCAGCAATTATGAATATATTAAGTCCCCGGTTGACAGTATTCCTTATTTTGGCGATCTCGCTTTCGACAACGATGGAAAACTTTGGTGTAATCAAGGACCCTTTCTAAGTGCTTTTCGTGATGGAATTTTTACCACATATCGTTTTCCAGATTCAATTAAATCATCAATCCGAAATCTAATGTGCGTTGACAAAAAGGGTAATGTTTGGTTTGCTCTTTTTAATCACGGTGTAGCCTTGTTTAATGGCGCGAATTGGCAAGTTTTCGATAGTCTTAATGGATTGCCAACTAATGATATACGGTGCATTGCAACGGATACTTTTGGCAACGTTTGCATTCCGACTGGTAAAGGACTTTATTATTATGGTAATGGTTCGTGGTCCCAAGTTGATACCGCTTCAATAATCGGTAAAATTAAGTCTCCCATAATAACCTTTGCTCGCTCAGGCGCAATTTGGTTTATGCAGGGAGATCGTCTTGCAAAATTAGAAAACAGTATCATCACAACTTGGGATAAAAAAACAATATGGCCCATATATCAAGTCGTAGTTGATGCAAATAGCTTTGTTTGGTATTGTTGTCCAGATGGCGTATATAGGGTAGATAGCGACACCGTTCACCATGTCCTTCAAGAGTTGCCTGATAATTTCGAGTGGGTTACAAAAATGGCAGCGGATAGCGCAGGCGGACTGTTTATTAATACTAATGGCAGCAATATTGGATTAAGACGATGGAATAAAGATTCTTTTGTTTTATATAAAAAATCTGAACCAACTACATTTTATTATTCGATTGCGATAGATAGCGCAAATAATAAATGGTTTAATTGCAGAGGTGTTAGCATAAATGTTTTTAATGGAGTTGATTGGGTTGATTTTAAAGAAAGTTACAAAATTAATCTTTATACGATTAATGCAATAAACAGTACGCCGACTGGTGATATTGCATTTTCGGACCCAAATGGATTCGGCATTTATCATACCAATTCCTGGCAAATTGTCGATTCTACCCAAGGGCTTTTAAAATATCCTTTTGATTTTTGTTTTGATAGCAGTGGCAATATCTGGTTTATAATTGATGGCGACCATCGAGGTCTTTCAAAGGTACACAACGGGACTGTCGTAGCCTGGTTTGATAGCAGCAATGGCCTTCCGAGTAGTTCTATTAATTGTTTAACTGTGGACCGAGAAGGAATCCTTTTTGTCGGTACACCAAAAGGAATCGCCCGATATTCAAATAACGTCTGGACAAAGATTGATACAACAAATGGATTGAGATCAAATAGAATAGATAAAATCTGGTTTGATTCTTATAACAGAATGTGGGTAGGAAACAAAGGCATTTCAATAGAAGATCATGGGACTTGGACGTATTATGATTCACTGGCGGGAAGATTGATAAGCGGGAGGTCAATAAGCGGCGTCAAGGCTATTGCAGAAACACCAGATTCGTGCTATTTCGTAAGTACAGATAGCACTTTGTTTCTTTTTGAAAAAGGAAAATGGACCTTTATTGATTCAATAAATGGGTTCCCATCAAAATTGATAACTGATATTGAGGTTGATAGAAATGGTGCAATTTGGTTTGCAGGAGGGGCCATTCATATGGCTCGACGCACTTTTGCCAGCGTGGGATACCATCCATCGTCGCTTAATAAGGCATCGATAGAACAGAGCATTCGTTTTTTCGCAAAAAATCGACAAATCACCATTACTATGCCTTTTCCAGTGAATAATATTAAAGTTAAATTATTCAATTCAAAAGGCCAATTGGTTGACGATCTGATCATGTCAAAGGCAAAACCTGCTCACAATATTTTAAACCTTAAATCTACAGGCTTCTATCTGCTTACGGTAACCGTTGGCGAGGCATGTATTTATCA
>JAQUMP010000125.1 GCA_028718065.1 Chitinivibrionales bacterium
GCAGGAAGAATACTGGTCCATCGAAGCGCTGCTGCGCCATGAAGCGAGCGGCTTTCATGCCAAGCTCATCACCATCGACGGCCGCAAGATAGCGCTCGGCAACCAGACGGCCGCGAGTGACATTGTAGCCCGTTTGCGCGACAAGGCGTTCGCTGTTTCCGATATTGTAAAGCAAGAAAAATCCCGCAAACCCTATCCGCCCTTTATTACGAGCACCCTGCAGCAGGAGGCCGCGCGCAAACTTTCGTTTTCGGCCGCTAAGACCATGCTCATTGCGCAGCAACTGTACGAAGGCCTTGAGCTTGGGGAGTTGGGCAGCATGGGGCTTATTACCTATATGCGTACCGATTCCACGCGCATCGCCGAAGATGCTTTGCGCGAGGCCCGCACCATGATAACCGAACAGTTCGGCCCCAAATACCTGCCCGAGGCCGCGCGGATTTACGGAAAAAATAAAAATGCACAGGACGCCCACGAGGCCATCCGGCCGTCGCAGGTGCAAATGGATTTTGAACCCTCCAGGGTGCAGACGTTTCTAACGCGCGACCAGTTCCGGCTTTACGAGCTTATCTGGAAGCGTTTTCTGGCCAGCCAGATGACCGATGCGCAGTACGATGCGCTGCGCGTGGATATCGGAGTTGACAAATGTGTGTTTAGGGCCACCGGTTCCACGATTACCTTTAACGGGTTTTTAGTGCTCTACGACGAAAGCAGCGAAGAGCAAACCGATAAAAACAACGAGGAGAACGAGCGCATTCCCGTGCTGGCGCGGGGCAATCCGTTGCAGTGCGAGGAACTCACGCCGCAGCAGCATTTTACGCAGCCGCCGCCGCGTTACTCCGAGGCCACGCTCGTGCGCGAACTGGAAGAAAAAGCGATCGGCCGTCCCAGCACCTACGCCCAGATCATCGACACTTTAAAAAAACGCAAGTATGTTACCGTGGATGCCCGCCGGTTTTCGCCGACCGAAATCGGGTTTATGGTAAAAGACATTATCGTTAAGCAGTTCCCGGATATTTTTTCGGTGGGGTTTACGGCGAGCATGGAATTGTCGCTTGACAAAATAGAAGCAGGCGAGCAGGATTGGGTGGCGGTGCTCAAGGAGTTTTACGGTCCCTTTGCGCGCGAGCTCGAAGCGGCCACCGGGCACATCAAGGAGTTGCGCGCCGGCAATCAACAGGTTACCGACCGTGTCTGCCCGGTGTGCAAAAAGTTCCCCTTGGTCATTAAATGGAGCCGCAACGGCCGGTTCTATGCCTGCCAGGGGTTTCCGGCCTGTAAACATACCGAGCCGCTGGAAAAAAGCGTGCCGCAGCCCAGCGACGAACGCTGCGACAAATGCGGCGCCCCCATGGTCATCCTTACGGTAAACGACGGCCGTTTCCTGGGATGTTCCACCTATCCCGCCTGCAAAAACACCCGTTCCCTGTCGGTGGGCGTGGCTTGCCCGCGGCCGGAATGCGGCGGCTCGCTCGTGGAGCGGCGCACGCGCAAGGGCAAATTGTTTTTCGGATGCAACAAATACCCCAAATGCAATTTTGCCGTATGGGACAAGCCGGTCAATAAAAAATGCGAGGCTTGCAACAGTCCGATCATGGTTTATAAAGAAACCAAGACCAAAGGCGCCTATTACTCTTGCCCCACCTGCCGCGCGGAAGTTGCGATCCAGCAGAGCGAGGCCGTAAGCGAAGACGCAAAACCGGAGTTGGCCGCTTAAGTGGACAGGAGCGCTTCGGTCGGCATTGTCGGCGCCGGCCTGGCCGGAAGCGAGGCCGCCCTGGTCTGCGCGAGCCGCGGAATCCCCGTAACACTTTACGAAATGCGACCTTTGCGCATGACGCCGGCGCATGCCGGCGATCTTCCCGCCGAGCTGGTCTGCTCCAATTCGCTTAAATCCGATTGCATGCCTTCGGCGCATGCCCTTCTTAAAAAAGAGCTGGAGCTGCTGAGGAGCCCGCTGCTTGAGTGCGCCTATAGCACCCGGCTTAAAGCGGGGAGCGCTTTGGCCGTGGACCGGCAGGCTTTTTCCAACGCGGTGCTGGCGCGTTTAACGGGTAATCCCGCCGTGTCAATTGTTCGCCGCGAAATTATTGAAATCGGCCCGGAGCATCCCTTTTGGGTCCTTGCCGCCGGGCCGCTCATCAGCGAGGCGCTTTCGGCCTGGATCGCCGGCACGGTCGGCGCCGCGGCCCTGCATTTTTACGACGCCATCGCCCCGATCGTGAGGGCCGATTCCCTGGATAGCAACAAGGTTTTTTTCGCTTCGCGCTGGCAGGAGGGAACCGGCGATTACGGCAACTGCCCGTTTACAGAAGAAGAATATGGCAGGTTTTACGCGGCCCTTGTTGCCGCGGACGCGCTTACGCCGCGCCCCTTTGAGGAGGCTCGGTTTTTTGAAGGATGTCTGCCGGTCGAAGTCATTGCCGGCCGCGGCCGCGACGCTTTGCGCTTTGGCCCCCTGCGGCCGGTCGGGCTCATCGACCCCGCAACGGGCAAGCGGCCTTTTGCCGTGGGACAATTGCGCCGGGAAAACAGCAATGGCGATTGCTATAATATGGTAGGATTCCAGACCCGGCTCCGTATGTCCGAACAAAAGCGGGTTTTCAGGATGATTCCCGGAATGGAACGCGCGGAATTTGAGCGCTTCGGCAGCATTCATCGCAACACCTATTTAAATGCGCCGGATGTTTTAAGTCCCGATCTTTCCTTGCGCGGCCGGAGCAATATTTTTGTGGCGGGGCAACTTTGCGGTAACGAAGGGTACACCGAAAGTATCGCCACGGGCCATTTTGCCGCCCTCATGCTTGCGGCGAGAATAAACGGAATTCCATTTTCGGATATTCCCCAAACCTGCGCTTTAGGGGCAATGATAAATAAAATTACCCTCTCTCGGGATGATTACTTCGCTCCCGTCGGCATGAATTTAAGCCTGTTTCCTCCGCTCGATGAGGATAAGAAAAAGATTGCAAAATCACAAAAAAAAGAGGCAATTTGCACCCGCGCCTTGCAAGACCTTTCTGGCTGGATTTCGCACAATAATATTACCTCAAAACCGTATCAATAAGTTCGCATGGTGGTAATAATTACCGATACGGTGTAATGATGTAACTGTTCTGTTTAAAGGTATTTAATCGTTTTATCAAAATCATCATAGTTCGTAATATGTTGATATAAATTAAAATACGATTTTAGAAATTTATTGGCATAATGTTAGCTTATTATTAAGTAAGTTTTAAATAAAAAGCTACTGCTTTGATCAATCTTGCACGTATCAGGAAAATAATGTTCGAAGTTTTAGTAATCGAAGAAAACGTTGCCACCAGGGACATTCTAAAAAATGCCTTGTCGCGGTTGGGGTGTCATGTAACGGTTTCAGACTTTGCCGAAAAGGCCATGGAGCTTTTAGAAAAGATTCGGTTCGACGTCATATTCGCGGATCTTTGCATGCGAAATATCAGCGCGCGCAGCCTGGCGCGCTGGGTGAGGCAGCGGGTCCCCGAAACTAAATTTTTTATCGTTACCGGATGGAAAGGCGAACTCGATCAAAGAATGCTCCAATTAGACGGCATTCATGCGGTTTTGCATAAACCGCTTATTTTCAGTAAAATTCGGGATAAAATAATCGAGCATCTTGGATGATGATTTGGATGGGTCGGCGCAATAGCGTTCCTGGATGGACATCTTACTTTGAGACCACCACCATGCAGTTCCTGAAGGGAATGCTATTACGCCGATCGACTTTTCTTTAGGGTGATGGTAACGCTATGGCAAAACAATCTGCAAAACTTAAATCCAACCAATTACAATTATGCCGCGAATGCGGGCAGGATATTGCCGGTTCAAATCATGAACACGATTTATGCCTTGAATGCCGGATAAAACTCAACAACGACATCCGCATTCTTGACGAAGATACCAACGAATTTAGCCTGGATTAAGCATTTATTATTCTTTGTATTGTTTCAGTTTTGCTTTCGTGATTGCCCAAGTGTCAAGGCGAATCAAAACCCATTATTTTAAAATGTTTGTCAAAGGCAAATGCTTTTGAAAGTCCCATTTCTTTCATGGTCGCAAATGATATGCAATCGACGAATGAAAATCTTTGGTCCTGATACTTCTGGTAGATCTGCCAAGCATGTTCGATCGAGCTTTCGTCAGGGGTAACAATCCTTATTTTTTCATTTTTACGGATCAAACTTCCGGCTTCCACTGCTTTTTTTGGAGAAATCCTGCGTTCAATCCGGGTTACTGTTTCCGCGAATATATGTGTGGTAATGAGCAAAGAACTGTTTTTCTTGAGAATGGCTTTGAGAATTGCGGTAGCTTCTGGGTGGTACTGATCTTTTTTATTCAAAAGCGCAATAAGGGCCGAGGTATCGGTGAAAATGATGTCAGTCATAGATTTCATCGTGCCTGCTTGCAAGGTCTGCCGGGCCGTCAATAATACCGACGAGTTCATCCAGGGAATTTCGGGTTTTTATGGATGTCTCAAGCATTGTTTTGCTTTTTAAGAAAGCAACGAAATCGTAGACTTCCTGCTGCTTTTCATAAGGAAGTTTTTTTACCGTATGGGTGATCTCTTCGGTCATTTTTTTGGCTGGGAGCATAAGTTACCTTTCTTTTGCTAAAATATAGTTAATGGACCGGCAGTCGCGAAAGCCGCAATTGCCTGTCAAATGAGAAAAATATCTTGAAAAAAAAGTTGGCATTCGCTGACAGGAATTGGCGTAGATGGGAAGGAAATCCTAACCCTTTCTTATTGTTATAGTATATAATTATTTATGAAATACTCAGCAATATCAAACCTCGCTTAATTATTTTTAAAACATGAATAAAATAAAAATAATTAGAAATAAACTGTTCGAGCCTGGATAAAATCGAAGATGTAATTATAGCTTATAAAAATCAGCTTTAAATAATGGCTGAAAATATCTCTAATAGCCTATAGATTCGTATTACCCACCTTCCTTCAGCTTTTCTTCCATTTCCACAAAATTCCGCGGCAGGGGAGCGTTAAAGCGTACCGTTTCGTTTGTAAACGGATGAACGAACGCAACGCCGCTGCAATGCAGGGCCTGGCGTTGCCAGGGGAGCGCCGGCCGGCTTTCCCAGGGAGTGTCGCGCCATTGCAGATACTCCTCCTCAGGCATGCCGTATAATTTATCGCCGACAATGGTGTGGCCGATGTGGCGGCAATGCACGCGGATCTGGTGCGTGCGGCCGGTAATGGGGCGGCATTCGATTACGCTGCTGTTTTTACCGGCGTCGCGTAGTTTACGCATGATCGTGGTGCATTGTTTGCCGCCCGCATCCACCCGGAATTTGTAGGAAATGCGCGACTGCACGTCCTGGCCGATCGGCTCTGTTACGGTCAAGCTGTCCCAGGCGACATTTCCGTAAACGATCGCGGTGTAAATTTTTGTGAACGCGCGCCCGGCGATGAGCGCGTGCATTTTGCGGCAGGCCTCTTTGTTTTTTGCCAGAAGGATTATTCCCGAGGTCTCGCGGTCGAGGCGGTTTATGATTGTAGCATCATTATACTTCGGCGGGTTACGGTTGTACCGAACTTGGTAGATGAGGGTCGAGCGGATGTTTTTGCCCCGGCCGTGCACCAGCAGGTTTGCCGGTTTGTCAATAACCATGAGCCAATCGTCTTCATATATAACCGTGTAGTCGCAATCCGCCGGAGCTTCGGGAATGTCGGGGGCCATAAACATTACCGTGTCACCGGATTTCAAAACAACCTGAGCGTATACAGATGCGCCGTTAACGCGCAACTGCCCCTCGTCAATCGCGGCACGCCATTCGCTTGAACTGCGATAGGTAAAACGGTCGGTGAGATAGGCAAGGAGCGTAAGGCCGGAGCGGCGCGGGTCCACCTGCGAGGAGAAAATCATATTTCGTTAATGTGCAGCGGTTTGTAGCCTTTGTAATAGGGTTTAAAATAATTCATGACGATGATTTCGGTTTTTTTATCATGCTCGATATTTATGATAAGGCGGTCGATGTAGGAACGGGCAATAAATAAACCGCGGCCGTGCGAATCGCCCACGCCCACCGGAAGTCCGTCGCCTCCCTGTGAAATCTGGCGGTTGAGCCAGAAGAGCACATCCTTTTTGCAAAGCCTTCCGCCGTTGTCCGTAACCGAAATCGCGTATTTTTCGGCGTCGTAGCGCAGGGTGACCGCAATGGCGTCTTTTTCGGAAAGCATGATGTTATGGTTCCATTGCTCTTTGTTTTCCGCCGATTCGTTGAGAATGCCGTAGAACACGGCGTTGGTCAGCATTTCGACCAGCACCAATTCCAGGCGTTTTGTTTTTTCGATTTCGGGGATCACCTTGACGATGGTTTGCACATCCTGGTATAGATTGCCGATGTCCCTCAAAGTAAACGACTGCGTTGCGGCCTCGCCGTTAAAATAGTGGTCGAGTCCGAAAATCTTTCGGGTAAGAAGGTTTTTTAAGATGGCGCCGAGTTCGGGAAAATTAAACGGCACGGTTTTTACGAAAATATTCCCGATATCATGCTTCAGGGCGTATTCCAGATATTCTTCTACATTGTAGGCGGTTATAAGCACCCGGATTACGTCCGGATAGCGCTTTTGGACCTCATTTAAAAATTCAAACCCTTTCATATAGGGCATGTTGATGTCCGAAATAACGCAATCGAACCTGTTTTGCGGAAGCACCTGTTCGAGGGCCTGCTTGCCGTTTTCCGCGGAGAGCACGGCGCATTTTTCATTTTCCTGCAGATATTCGGTGATTATGTCGCGGATTTCCGGCTCGTCGTCGACGACTAAAATCCGATAGGGTTCGTTGTCCGGTTTCATGCTGTTTTTTTTCCGGCATCCTGCTCAAAGCCCTGGAGCGATTCAAAGAGGGGAAACAGCATCAAACAACCGGTAATGTCGAAAACCTCTTTAATTTCCTGTTTCGAAATAATCAGGGAGAGTCCGCAGCCGATGCTCGCTGTTTTTTTCTTGAGTGTAAGAATGGTATCCAGGCCGGTGGAATCAAAATTATGCACGTCGTCGAGGGCCAGGACCAGATGTTTCGTGGGCGCGGACAATACTTCGCCGATTGCCCGGTTAAACTGCGCCAGGCCTGGTCCCATCAGGTCGCCCCGCACGGTGCAGAGGGTATAGGTGTCTTTTTTGTCAATTTTAAGCGACAAGGGTAAAATCGCCATTTTCACGATCGCCTCCCCGGCCCGGATTAAGCCACAAGGGTGTACTTATCGTCTCGGTAAAAATGTAATTTTAAATCATTCCTATCCGGTTAAGCAACCCAATCGGTATCTTTTTAATAAAAATTATGGCGTTCCCTGCCGATCGTATTTTGCTTAAAACGCCCCACCTGGTCCATTGGATGCGGTTGGATGGGTTTACCTGCTGGAGCGCAATGATGCTCGGTATTGCAACCGGCTGTCTGTTGCCCCCTGCGCCATTTTTATCATTCTATCATTCGATTTTTATTGCGGCAATGGTTTTATTGATCGTTGCCGGCATTTTTTTTTCGCATCCCGTACGGTTCGGCTCGTTTTTTATCCTGGGCATTGTTTGTATTCTGCAAACGGAAGCGCGGGAAACGGCCTTTTACGCGGCATTGCCGCAGGACGGGGCCATACTTGACAAGGGGTGTTTCGGCGCGCAGGCGCTCACCGGCGCCGTAGCCACAGGCAAGGGTCACTATGCCGGCGTGGTCCATATCGATACCTTGCGCGCCGGCGACGGCAGGCTCATCGTTGTCAACAAGGACGCCAAGGCCCTGTTTTGCTCGAAGGTGCAGGCGGGGATGCGCATTACCGGCACGGCGCTATTTTTGCTCCCTCAGGCCTGCCGCAATCCCGGCGGGTTCAACGAATTTGCGCTCATGCGGGCAAATCGTTTGTGGGGGACGCTCATGGTGGATTCGCTCGCAACGGGCGCCCTGGAAATTACGATTCTTGACAAAATAAACACGGCAGTGCGCAAGGCCGAAGCGGCCGCCCTGGATTGCGTTAAAAACAACGAATACCGGGCGATCCTGCAAGCCTCCGTTTCCGGCGAAAACACGCTCCTGAGCGCGCCGACGCGTACGCTCCTGATAAATGCCGGTATCTACCATTTAATTGCAATATCCGGATTTAACCTGGCGGTCCTGATCGGATTTGTTTTTGCGATATTCCTGCCCGTGCCGGTCGGCCGAAACGTCAAGGTGATCGTTTCGATCGCCTTGGTCTGGTGGTATGTAAGTTTTACCGGGCCGATTCCTTCCCTCGTGCGGGCCGCCATCATGACCACGATCATGCTTGCGGCCACCTTATTTCAACGCAAAAATTACGCGTTAAACGCGCTGGGAATAGCGGGGATTCTCTGGCTCTGCTTTGCGCCGCTAAGCCTTTTTAATCCCTCATATCAACTTTCTTTCGCGGCAACATTCGGCCTTATCGCCTTTTACCCGGTCATCGGCAAATGGTCCCTGTCCAGCAAGTGTGCTCCAGTCGACCGGTTCGTAGTAACGCCACTGTGGGCGGCCCTCACCGTATCGCTTGCGGCCTTTATCCTTACCGCCCCGATATTGGTTTATA
>JAQUMP010000126.1 GCA_028718065.1 Chitinivibrionales bacterium
TCCAACGCCCTTCAAAAAACGCAATGGGCGCGCTATACGATTTTCGATCTTCAGGACAATGGCGGGGGATTGCTCACGCAGTGTTTTGCGATTATCGGCGACCTTGTTCCGACCGGATCGGCGATTATCCGGTTCCACGAGCGCAAAGTCGACTCCATTACCCTGGCCGCATTTACACACGATACAATTTACTATAGCGACGGCGCCGGGCAGTTCCGCAATCGCACCCTGGTGCTGCTGGTGGATAGCAATACTGCCAGTGCTTCCGAAGTAACCGTATCGTGCCTCAAGCAGGTTTATCCTGCCATTAAAATCATCGGCACGCACACCTACGGAAAAGCCCGCGCGCAGATCATGTCCGGCACGCCCAATAATGGTCTTGCCAAAGTCACCTGCGCCCTGATTTCGCCCCTCTCCGGACCATCCTACGACCTGGTCGGGATTAAGCCAGACACAACCATTGCCGCCGGGCAAAGCGCCCTGGATTTGGCCGAATCAATTATCGATAATACCGCCCCGGCAAAAAAGCGCGCCCGGATCGCCCGGTTCGATTCCGGCATCAGGCTGCTCAAGCAACAGTTTGCCCGGAACTCCAAACAATCGGCATTAATTGACAATAGAAAACCGCAAAAATATTATCCGAACAAATCGTTCAGCTCACCAAAAGATTAGCGGAACCATGCCTACCAAGAATGCTTCTTTGGCGAAATCTCTTTTTGCCGAAATCGGCTCTCCGCGCAAAACCGCTCATATTTGCGGTTCGCTGTTTCTGGCATTTTTAATGCTTTATGCCGTTAATGCCTATTTTAATTACAGCACGGCCATGGACGGCGATATTTACGATTATATCCAGGGTGGGAAAGCGTTATTACGGGGCAATTCCGCAATTCAAAACCCGCTCTATTCCCTTTTAGTAAAACAATTTCCGGATATAACTCCTTCACTTACCTATCTGGAACAAAACCCAGCCGGTCGATCGGTTAGTTTTTGCACCATAGGAATCCACCTTATCTTTGCTCCCGCCATTGCCCTCTTCGGCAATAACATTTTCTGGGTCCTGCCCGTGCTTTCGGACATTCTGCTTCTGATCTGTCTGTTTTTTACCATCCGGCTCTATTTTAAGGCAAAAGGCTCAAGCCTTTCCTGGATCATGGCGCTGGCGGGTATTTCCCTTTACGGGTTCGTGGTTAATTTTCGTCTTAATCTCCGCCGCGATACTTTTTGCGCTAGCATTCTTATGCTGGCGACGCTGGCGGTCCTTTTGGCCCTTAAAAAGCGCCGGTGGCTTTTCTGGCATTTTGGATTTGCCCTTATCTGCTTTGCAACCATCGTTAAAGTAAACATGGCGCTTGTTTTCGTCCCCTTTTTTATCCTCTTCTTTCGCCATGCGAATCTTTCGGATTTAAATCGGCGGCAGATCATCGGGCATTCCCTGGCGACCGGTTTTATCGGCGCCCTTATATTTGTTCCCTTCTTTATTCAGAACCACTTTGCCTCGGGCCACTGGTATTTACCCATTCAAATTCTTAAGGAGATGGAAGCTTTTTATCCGCCGGGACATGTTTTCTGGGGACGTTTTCTTTTGTCAAACTTTATCCATCTTGTAAAGGCCCAGGCATATATTTTCGGATTGGATGGTTTTCCCCTCTGGACGGCCATCTTCTGCTTTATTGGCGCGCTCGCGGGCCTTTGGTCCGAAAGAAAAAACCCCTTTGTACGGACCTGGGGGCTTTTATTTCTGGTCGCATTCTACGGGTTTTACGTAACCAACGACCGCAATGATTTCGTTTATAATATCTATCTGGCGCCGACCTATCCCTTGGTTGTGTTTCTGGTAATTTGCGGGTTCGATTTTTTAACACGACGCGTTCGAAATAAAAGGGCCTTATGGTGGGTCCTTGCCGTTTTTTTTCTGGTTCCCTTTGCCGCGGTTAAAACTTATCGAAGTTTACCGGAGCATCGATATGCCCGTTTTCAATTACAGCAGACCCTGGCCTTGGGTGCGGATTTGGAAAAAATCATGCCGCCGGGTTCGGTCCTTTTCTGCGATAAATTTTTGTCGTTTTCCGTCAGTAACTTTACCGGCATTTACTGCTTCCCACCGCACTATCTGGAAAGCCGCAACAGCACGGCCTGCCAAAAAACGGCCTATCTTTTAAGCCGGAATATTCCTGTTTACTTTTGTGACTACCGGGGGACCGAATACGCGTATACCTACCGGGACATTCTTAAAAAGCAATTTCAGCTGCGATTGATTACGAAGAACCAATCGTTATACGATTACGATGTGCGGCCGGTCTCCATCTACCAGGTTTGCGAGGGCGTCTCCGTTAGCGCGGCGCCGCGATAGCGGACCGTCCTTACACCTGTTCGTCAAGGGCCGATTTGTTGGCCAGCACCACGACTTCCGAAGGCCCCAGGAGCCAGGCGTCCAGCGCTACAGAACAAGTTTGGTTGTCGTTATTAACGGCAACGGTCGCGCCGGCCTGCATGCCGGACGGTGCGGAAGGATCGGTATTTAAAACGATGGTCATGCCGCCCGGCGAAAGATTCCGGTCCACGATAATTTGCGCGCCGCGCGCCGCCGTTCCGTGCGGATTTATAACCACCAAGACTTCCTGATCGTCAAACACCCTCGACCAGGCCATGATTTCGCCCGCGCCGTAAAAGGCGAAGGGATTGTTTAAAAAGCGCGTCTGGCGCTGGTACTGGCGGCCACGGCGCAGCGGCTTAAACGCGGCCCGGCAATTCGCCAGTTGTGATACGCGTTTGTAAATAGGGTGGCCCGGATTAAAAACGTGCCGCCCCGCGGTGCCGTGGGGGCCAAAACCGACCACACCCGCCGCCAGGGAGGTTGCCGGATCGCTGCCGGTCCCGGCAAATCCGGCCGCGCGCGGATGCTGCGGCCCGAACATGGCCTCGCGCAGGAAACAATCGGCGCCGCCCCAATTGCTCAGCCATTGCCGCTGGTCCGCTTCCGCGCCGCCGGCCAGCCCCTGCTCCATGCCGTAATACAGGCAGGGAATACCTAAAGTAAATAATTGCAGCGCGACGGCGGCCGCGGCCTGGTGGTCGTTGGAGGCGTCGGCCGCGAAGCGGACCTTGGTCCCGGAGATCTGGTCGTGGTCGTTGCTGATGCTTAACACCTGCGAGCCGTAATTGCGGTGCGATCCCATGCCCGGATCGTAATAATTGAATCCGGCGAAGAAATCGGCAGGTCCCTGCAAACCTTTGGCGACATTGCAGATCGTTTCGCGCTGCTCGCCGATGTCAAGGCATGCGTTCAGGTTGCGGCCGGTTACGCTCAGATAGCGATCCTCGGCGCTGTTGCCGCCGGCGACTTCGGCCACTAAAAAGAAATCGTTCTTGCCGATATTCTCCGCGTATTCTTTAATGGCATTGCAGAAATTTCTGGCCTGGTCCTGGGTAACGTGCTTAAACGTGTCGATTCTGAATCCGTCAAGGTCGGCGAGCGCGATCCAATACTGATACGCCAGAATGAGCGAGCGCAAAGTGTCGTCGGAATAGACATTCAGTTTTCGCAGATCGCAGAAATCAGTGCGCTTATGTTCGGCGTAATCGTCGTTGATATCGCCGGCGCCAAGGTTGCCGGAGCCGGCCCGTACGAAGTTACCATAATCCTGGAAATCCTGCGGCCAGATGTAATCGTCGTTGCCGAGCGCCTGACCGGCATTGGTTATGGCCGTGCCGTACCCGTTGCTGGGCCAGATCGGCAGGTAACTGCCGTTGGGCAAGTAGGGCGGCTGGTCGCCGTTACCCGCGGACAAATCGTAAAACCAGTTGCGGCCCGCATGATTAAAGATCACATCAAGCACGACGTTCATGCCGTAGGCCGGCGCGTGCGCCGTATCCACCAGGTCAACGAGGTCGGCGCGCGTGCCGAAACGCGGATCGATTTCAAAAAAATCCTGGATGCCGTAGCCGTGATACGTATTTAAGTCGACCCTCTGGCGGAATACCGGACCGACCCAGATCGTGGTGATGCCGAGATCTTTTAAATAACCCAGTTTTGATTTTATCCCTGGTATCGTGCCGCCCTGAAAGTAATTGGCGCCGGAATCCTGCCAGTTGTTCCATTGCCACGCCAAACCGTTGCGTATGTTTTTAACGGCGGCAATGCCCGCGGGCGTGCTTAAATCAACGTCCAGCAAATTCTCCGGGCTCTCTTTACCGTTGGAGAACCGGTCCGGCAGCAGGAAATAAAAAACCTGGTCCCGCCAATCGGCGGGCGAGCCGCGATAGGCTCGTACGGGCCAGTTTGCCAGGGCCGCGCCGATACTGCGCGGGGCGCCCGCGGCAAGGATGGAGGCAAGATTATTCATGGTATTTCTCCTGAATGAGGGTGTGTTTGTTCGAGCGGACAAAAAGACAAAGTCCCTAATTAAATATATTTATTGCCGCTTTCCCTCAACATTTTCCGCCTGCAGGCGAAGGCCATTTTGCTTTGATTGGATACGGCCGTAATTTTGGGCCTTAGCCGTTCACCAAGAAGTATATTAATGTGTAACTTCTACACAGAGGAGGCTCTTATGGCGACAAATCTGGCCCTCGATGACATCCTGCTTAAGCGGGCGATGAAAATAGGGACCATGCGGACGAAAAAAGAGACGGTCAATACCGCCTTAAAGGAATTCATTGACCGGAGAATGCAGAAAAGAATAGGACGGCTGGAAGGCAAAATTTCGTTCCGGGAAGACTGGGATTATAAAAAAGAACGGAGAAACCGTGAACATAGTCGTTGATACCTCGGTCTGGTCATTGTTCCTGCGCCGGGAGAAAAGAGACGAATCCAGTCCCTATCTCGTAAAACTGCGCTATCACCTTGAACACGAAGACGGCATTCTGCTTTTAGGAGAAATCCTTCAGGAATTGCTCGATGGGGTTAAGCATTTCAGTCATTTTGATCTCTTGGTCGAATACCTCGGCCCGTTTGCGCTTATAGAACTCACCCGATCCGATTATATTGAAGCGGCGCGGCTAAAAAACCATTGCCGGGGGAAAGGCATTCAGGCAAGCCTGATAGATTTTCTGATCGCTTCGGCATGCATTGCCAGGAATTTCCCGCTGCTTACCGCGGATAAAGACTTTATCCACATTGCCAGACACTCCCGGTTGCATCTTGTAAACACGTAAGAAAGTAATTAAGGATGGCCTGCATTTTAACGCTCAATTGCGAATCCATGAGCAAAAGCGCATTAAATAAAAGCCGTTTTTAAAGTTAGATATTATAATTTAGTAATGGAATTCGAACGATCATAATTTCTTCCATCGTCAATTAATCATCTAAAAAATCAACATGCTGTTCAATTCATTTCATTTTATCATTTTTTTTATTTTTGTAGCAATTCTTTATTTTGCGCTCCCCTATAAATCCCGCTGGTTCTTATTGCTTGTGAGCAGTTGCTATTTTTACATGGTATATAAACCGGTTTACATATTCATATTATTTTTCATGATCATTGTCGACTATTTTGCCGGAATATACATAGAAAAATCAATCGGGAAAAAACGCAAATTCTTTCTTGTACTAAGTCTGATCGCCAACATTGGCATTTTAGCGTTTTTTAAATATTTCAATTTTTTCAATGATGTTTTTTTAGGCCTATTCCAATATACAGAATCAAAGGGTCCTCTGCCCTATCTGAACATTCTTCTTCCACTTGGATTGTCTTTTCATACTTTCCAGGCCATGAGCTACACCATAGAAGTTTATCGCAATCGGCAAAAAGCCGAAAAACATTTTGGCATCTATGCTTTATACGTGATGTTTTTTCCGCAATTGGTAGCCGGTCCTATTGAACGACCCCAAAACCTGCTGCATCAATTTAAAGAAAAACATGATTTTGATTATACGAGGGTGACCGATGGATTAAAGCTCATCGTATGGGGATTATTTAAGAAAGTAGTAATCGCAGATCGGTTAGCTCTTTTCGTGGATCGGGTTTATTCCTTCCCTCAATACTTCAGCAATTTTCATCTTGTTCTCGCTACGTTATTTTTCAGCTTTCAGATTTTCTGCGATTTTTCGGGATACTCCGATATAGCAATCGGCACTGCCAGAATATTGGGTTTTAAACTTATGATAAACTTTAATGCACCTTATCATTCAAAGTCAATTTCAGAGTTTTGGAAACGGTGGCATATTTCTTTGTCCTCCTGGTTCCGGGATTATCTTTATATCCCGCTGGGGGGCAACAGAGTTCCTGTTTCTCGGTGGTATTTAAACATTATGCTTGTTTTTCTTATAAGTGGGCTATGGCACGGCGCCGATAGAATGTTTATCTACTGGGGGGCCATACATGGATTTTATATGATATTTGGGGCTGTAACCAAAGACTTCCGGGATAAACTGCGATTTAAGGCAGGGCTTGACAAAATTCCGCTTTTGCAAACCTTAACGACTTTCTTATTGGTCACTTTTGCATGGATATTTTTTAGGGCAAAAGATTTAGATTCTGCCATTTACATTATAACCCACCTCAACTTCCTTTCGAGCGAAGGGCCGCTCCATTCGCCCTTTCTTTCTGCTTCAGACTTTATCATTTCGGTACTTTTAATTGTGTTTATGGAACTTGTCCACACGCTTCGAGACAAATTCAGCCTTAGTGATTATTTCCGAGCAAAACCTTTAATTATCCGATGGGCAATATATTATTCGGCCATTTTTGGAATAATTTTTCTCGGCGTGGTCAAAAGCAGGCCTTTTATTTATTTCCAATTCTAACACCATGAAACTATTTACCATTAAGTTGTCCGCGTTCCTATTGGTTTTTATAATTTTAAGCGCAGGCATTGGAAGCGTTTGTTACCTTTACCCAAGGGCCATTCTTAAGAAAAAGCTGTTAATTGACAAATCTAAGTCAATTCTTATTCTTGGCGATTCAAATACCGAATGCGCGCTGAACGATTCAATTATTGGCAAAAGCATAAACATTTCTAAATCGGCGGAGAAATATATTTATTCCTATGCAAAATTAAGAACAATTTTGCAATGCAACCCCTGCCTTAAAACGGTAATAATCGGGTATTCATTTCTTAACCTTGACAACTCTCAGGATGGAACGATGTTTAGCGATTATTATTTACATGAAGGATTACTGAGGTATAATTTGCTTTTAAATGCTCAAGAAATATTTTTACTGTTCAGTAAAAATCCGGCTTGTGTTATAAAAACCATTCCGGAAATTTTCAATCGAAATTTGGACATTCTGAGACTTCCTAAAACCCCGCGCATCCAGGAATTTAGGTTTGGTGGTTATTTTCGCCTTGTGCGGGATAAACCAGTAGATATAAGCAAGGAGGCCGATACAGCCACCAACAAGGAATGTAAGCTATCTCCCTATCAATGCGGATATCTCATTAAAATATCAAATTTATGCAGAGAAAAGTCCGTTAAACTCATTCTCCTTAATACACCAAAGCATCCTTCATTTATTAGAAAATTAAACTTAAACCTGTGTAAATATTATTATGATTTTTACAAAAACTCTCTAAGTTCGAATATGCTCATGGATCATTCGCAGTTTTTTATTCCCGACTCGGGATTCGGTGATGGAATCCATTTAAATTGGAAAGGCGCAAAATTATATTCCACGAAAATTAAAGACATTCTTTATCATAACGGTTCCTTGCCATGAATTACGCCTCCACCTCACCCGCCATTTTCTCGTAAAACTTGACAAAATCATACCGGTCGGGATGGTCGGGCGGAAGGTCCGCGATGTCCATGGCATCGTTGGGATGCACGTTTAAAATCCCGGCGATCATGTAGGGAATGGAGTAGCCCCATTCAATCTCGGAACGCATGGGCAGAATGGTCTTGCTGATAACATCGAGAATGGGACGGATATTGAATTTGGGATTTTTAAGAAAAGAGAGCAGCAACTCCAGCGGGCAATTGCCGGCCGCGCGCCCCAGGCCATACAGTGTGCCATCGAGGTAATTAACGTTTTTTATAATTCCCTCAATGGTATTTGCAAAAGCCAGTTGCTGGTGATTATGGCAGTGAATGCCGACCTCCTTGGTCCTGAGGTAGCGCTGGAATTTATGGACCAAATAATCGACGTCCTCGCTGTAAAGCGCGCCGAAACTATCGACGATATAGCAGGCGATGACCTTGGTCTCTTCTTCGACCTGTTGCAGCGCTTCGTCCAGTTCCCGCTCCAAAACATGCGATATCGACATGATGTTAATGGTTGTTACGTACCCTTTTTCGGTGGCGTTGTTGGCCAGCTTGATGGCCTTGTCGATGTCCTTTACATACGTGGCAACGCGCACGATGTCAACCACGCTCTCGGATTTGGGCAAAAGGTCCTCGGCGCTGGCTTTATGCGCGTCCTGCATGCTGGCCAATTTGGTTTCGGTCTCTACGCCCTCCACGGCTTTTTTGAGCATGTCTTCGTCGCAAAAGCGCCAGGCGCCGAATTTTTCGCGCGAGAAATGCTCACTGGAATTGCGATACCCGAGCTCAATTATATCCACACCCGCGGCGCATACCGCGCGATAAATGCTC
>JAQUMP010000127.1 GCA_028718065.1 Chitinivibrionales bacterium
TTGAGGGTAAGGCCGCGTGAATCGGCGGCGGAAAGGAACGCAAGGTCAATGGGGTCCTGGTTCGATTGTTCGGACGCCAGGGCGCCGTAGCGAATTACATCCTCTTCCCGAAATTCCGCCTGGGGCGCAACCTGGATAATCGAAAGTTTGTTGGCGGTGATGGTGCCGGTCTTATCGGCGCAGAGCGTGTCCATGGTCGCGGCGTCCTCCGATGCGCTCAGCCGCGTTACCAATACGCCTTGCTTTACTAATTCCAACGAACCTACGGCCATGCTGATGGTGAACATGGCGGGCAATGCAACCGGAACGGCGAAAACAATAAGCAGAAGGGCCAGCGGAAGCAGTTCTACCAGATTCGCGCCGCGTAAATAGGATATGCCGAAAATGACCGCGATCAACGCCAGCACGATAATAAGCAACCAGGTGACGATTTTCGATGTTAACTCCTCCAAATGGAGTTTGGGGCGCGCCCGCTGGAGAAGCTCGGATGTCCGGCCGAAATAGGTCTTTGCTCCGGTGCGCGTGACAACGGCCGTGACCTCGCCTCTGACAATGACCGACCCCGAATAAAGCTCGTCGTTATTTTTCTTTTCCTGGCTCAATGATTCACCGGTTAAGGCAGACTGGTCGACGGCGACCGCCCCTTCGATTATCTTTGTGTCCGCGGGGACAAAATCCCCGGCCCTGGCGCGGATGATGTCGCCGGGAACGAGTTCCCTGGCGACCACGATCCGCCAGACGCTGTTGCGTAAAACACGGGCATTTACGCGCAACCGGCGCCGGAGCGCTTCCACGGCTTTGGCCGCCCGTTGTTCCTGGGAAAACCCGATGAGTACATTGACAATAAGGAGCGCGGCGATAATGGAAAAATCAAAATAACGGTGCAGCAGAAACGAAACGATCATGGTGATTTCAAGCATCCCGGAAGTCAGGCCGAGGAATTTACGTCCCAACTTAAATAGGGCAGGATCTTTTTTCTCCGGCAATTCATTGTAACCGCCACGGGATTGGCGCAGTCGCACTTCCGCATCGGAAAGCCCGCTGCCGGCATTTACGCCGAACGTTTTTAATGTTTCTTCAATAGAGGCCGGGGGCCCATTATCATGCATAAGATTATTCTACTCGTTTGAATAATTAATTAGGAAAAGCAATAAATGTGCCGTATAATCCTTTCACCGCCAAACCTGCGGGGCGGCGCTAACTGGCATAATTTTTGCGTTTGATTTATAAAAAACAATGTTTAGTCTTTAGTGCTTCAACTGCGGGGAGGTTTTGTTGTGGGATCGCATTATGTAAAGCAAGGCTATATTTTAATTTTGGCGATATCGGTATTTTCGGCTTCCGCAGGCGCGCAACAACCCGACGACGCTTCCATTGCAACCTGGATAACCAACGCCCTGTACGACGATCCGCGCGTGGCCTCCGCCGATATTACCGTGACCGTCATGAAAGGGATCGCGACCCTTATCCGGGAGCGTCCAACGATCCCCGGCACAGTTTCCGTTACTACCATTAAAGAACCCCGCCAAACGGCGGAGATTCAGGGGGCCAGGGAATTGATTGAAGTCGGAAAATTCGCCCGCCCGGCAAAAAAATAGCCGCATTTTGATATTTAATAATTGACAAAACATTTTAAATAGTATATATTAAGATATGAATATATTAATATAGACATGCTTCTATTATTGCCGAGGGAGAAGACCATGCCGCTGTACGAATTCAAATGCAAGGATTGTGGTAAAGAGTATGAAGAGCTTGTGCCGTTAAAAAGCGACAATGTTCCGCCCTGTCCTGCATGCAAATCGGGTTCCGTTCAAAGAAAGATGTCCGTATGCGGGGCTATGGGAAGTTCCGGTTCCTCGTCATGCGGTAAATCGGGTTTTACCTGAGCTTCGTAATTATATGAGACCGGTCGGTTTCAACGCGAAAGGAGTAGCTATGGCAGTAACGGTAATTAAAAGCAAGTGTCCGCAGAATCATGGTTGCCCGGCACTAAAGGTCTGTCCCTCCGGCGCCCTGACACAGGAAGGCTTTAATGCGCCTGTTATAAATTCGGCAAAATGCATCGACTGCGGCTTATGCACCGAGGTATGCCCTATGGGCGCACTGACCCTGGATGAACAATAATTATTAACCTTTTTAAAGGAGGCACGTATGCCTAAAAACATCGGAACGATCGATCGCATTATCAGAGTCCTGCTTGCCCTCGCGATTTTAGGTCTCTATCTTGGGCATCTCATCAGCGGCACGGCGGCAATCATTCTTGGGATTGTTGCGGTTATTTTCGTACTTACCAGCCTGGTAAGCTTTTGTCCGATCTATTTTCCGTTTAAAATTTCAACAGGAAAAAAATAGAGGCGTCCTAAAATATTTAGAAAGGAGAATTTTATGGCTTTAGAAACATCCGATGCAACGTTTGAAAGGGACGTTCTTAAATCAGCGGATCCGGTACTGGTTGATTTCTGGGCGCCCTGGTGCGGTCCGTGCAAGATGGTCGGCCCGATTATCGACACTATTGCCGTAAAGACCGAGGGAAAAGCAAAAGTGTTCAAGCTTAATGTCGACGAAAATCAGACTACCGCATGTAAATACGGCATTACCGGAATTCCCACGGTTTTGGTTTTTCGTAACGGCGTACTGGAAAAGCAATTTGTCGGACTCCGGAAGGAATCGGACTATCTTAACGCATTAAACTAAGGAGGCTTCCATGCAATTTAACCGGGTTATTTCAAAAAAAGCGCTTATCGTCGGGCTTTTCGCATGCGCCGTTTTTGCCGCGCCGCCGGACGCGCCGCATTCCGGCCAGGCCTGTCCGGGAAATGCCGGCAAGACCGCCTGTGTTAAACCCGATTCCCTTAAAAAAAATGTTTCCATGCCCGACAAAGAGATATTGTTTTTTATGAACCCCAACGGGCATCCCTGTCAGATGCAGCTTGCGATTCTTGACAGCATGAAAACCAAACTCGCTCCGCTTGCCACGATTAAATATATCAAAACCACCGAACCGGGCGACGAGAACATGTTCAATAACTACGGCATTCGGGGGTTGCCCTCACTGATTATAATTGACAAAAGCGGCAAGGAGATCAAACGGTTTACGCCGGGAATTCAGGATGAAAAGGCCATTCTGGCGGCGTTAGGAAAACCTTCCAAATAACCGGGACCGAAGGAGAGCGGCGGCATTATGGTTGACAATATAAACATTGCCCTGGTTTTTGTGGCGGGACTTGCCAGCGTGCTTTCGCCCTGCGTCTTGCCGGTAGTGCCGATCGTGATTACCGGCGGCGCCGACGAACACAAACTCCGGCCATTATTGGTCGTGGCCGGGATTTCATTCGCCTTTGTCCTCATGGGCGTATTCTCGTCGCTGTTCGGCGCGGTAATCGGGCCGAAAATGCACTATATCGAAAAAGTCGCGGGCATCCTGATTGCGCTCTTTGGCCTGCTGCTTATCGTTAATTTTAACCCATTCAAGTATCTTGGCTTCTTTTCACGGTTCGCACAAAATTCACATGGCCGATTCGGGGGTTTGTTTTTAGGGTTTACTTTGGGAATTATCTGGATTCCCTGCGTGGGGCCCATGCTTTCGAGCGTGCTGGTGTTGGTTGCTTCGCAGGGGAAAATTTTAACCGGCGTGTTTTTGCTTTTTATCTATTCGCTGGGTTTTGCAATCCCCATGCTCCTTGCGGGATATTTCTCGCAGTTTTTCCGTAAACGCTTCCGCAAAATCGGCAAGTATCCTTATCTTGTAAATATCATAAGCGGCGCGCTTCTGCTCGCGCTGGGAATTTTTATTACCATCAAAGGCGTGATCGGTTTTGGATTTTAATCAGAAAATTCGGGAGGCTGTATGCTGATGAATACGGGGCGTTTCAGCCGGTTTGTCGTCATCGTGATTTCGCTGGCAATTATCGCTACTTTTATTGCCTTTGCGGCGGTTGGTTTAACCGGGCACGGTTTTTCATGTAGCTGCGGGTAAGCACACGATTTGGCAATCGCTGCCTGTTGCTATTTGCTTGTGGGTAAAGATCGAATATTCAGACACTCTCGGCAATAAGCTTAAGAGTTCTTTAGGAATCTCAAATAGAAGGCTGCGAACACCAAGACAGTGCCGATGTTCATTAACAGCCGTTCCCAAAATCGATGTCTAAAGAAAAGTAAATCTGCACTAACGATAACGCCTATCATCACCACAACGTAAAGCACAACAAACATGCTCTTTGTCATTTTAATTCCTCTTTCCGTTTAAAACCGCGGCCAGGCTTGCGCCGTTACCAAGATGCGCAAGAACCACGCGGCCCTTTGATGCGGCCATGTCCCCAAGTCGCACCAGTTCTTCCATCAGATACGCATACGACAAGCCGTGGAATCCATACCGTCGCACGCCCTGGGCTTCGTAGCGGCGCGGGATTGGAAGCATCCGGGCCACGCGCGGCAGATCGTGGTGAAAAGCCGTGTCAAAACAGGCTACCTGCGGCAGGCTGGAAAACCTGCGGTGAAACGCCTCGGTCAACAGAATTTCCTCGGGCAGGTGCTCGGGATCGAAGGGACTGAGCTTTTTAAGCTCCGCAACCATTTCCACGGTAATCCGCTGCGGAGCACTGTAGTTCGGCCCGCCATGCACTACACGATGTCCAACGGCAACGATTGCATCCTGCCCATTGCGTTGTTCAATCCAATCCATCAGAATAGCTACTGCCTTCGTATGATCCAAGGCTTTTACTATATGCGAAAAAGTGTCCTCGGAGACCGTGCCTTTTGCCCGGAAGGACGCCTCCGGTTGTCCGATTCTGTCAATCGATCCATCCAGGACCCGCTTGAGCGGATCGGCGGCCTCAAACAACCCAAACTTGATGCTTGACGAACCGCCATTGATCGTCAGAATATGCGGAGCAGGTTTCATGAATGATTCCTTTTTCAGGCTGCAATCCGATAACAACAGCAGGGTTGCAGCCTCAATGATTTATTGCGATTTCATCAGTCTGGATCTTCTCGTGTACGCTGCAAACATCATAATGACAAGCAGGAACAACGGCATTCCCAACGCCACAGGCAATACCTGTCCCGGATTCAAATTGTGCTTGGGACTGACTGCAAAATGCGTTACCCTGCTCGTCAAAACATTGGTTTCTCCCTGAATTTCAGCGATAATAATCAGGGAATATTTGCCTGCCTTAACGAAATGTATCTTCCACTCCAGCGGAAATTTCTGACCGGCGTCAATTGTTCCGATAAAAAGCCCCTTCTCTGCACTCCAATCTTCCAGATCAACCGGGAGCTTTGTCTCTTCATCAGCCAGAGACAAATATGTTGTAATATTTGTGATTGTTTTTGCGGAAATGTTTTTTATCTCCGCCGATACCGTAACGTAATCCCCCGCAATGCCATCAAGCGCCAACTTTGAGAGTATACTCATACTTAAAGGAGGCGAACAAACAGAACCCGAATCAGCCGGAAGCGAATTTGCCGATGCGAAACAGACCGTTAATGATATGACGAGAAGCGTAAGAAAGCTTTTTCTATGCATAAATACCCCTAATCATTTTTAACAACTCCGCTGCGCTTGAATAGTTTTGTGCTATAAAGCATAAAAGCAAAAGCCGCGAAGCAGAATATCAACACAGGAAAAACATATTTTAAATTTCCGGTGAGCGTGGTCTGATAATCCACAAGAACATTGTCCAGTGATGAAAAAACATTATCGATGGGGTTTGTGACGCTTAGAAAATGACTGAGCGGATTGTTTTTCAGTGTTGATGAAAATGTTGCCGGAAGTACAAGCGCCAGTAAAATAACGAGCGAGGTGGTAAGGGTGTTTTTACTGGAACGGAACAGGAATGAAATACCGAATATCATCATTTGAAATCCGAGAATAAGCATTGTTCCCAACATGAGGACAAACATGATAAATGCCGCGGTTACATGGCTTCCTGCGGATACAACGATTATATAAGGAACCGCTATCAAAAAAATAGCTATCCACAGAGAAAGCGATGCCAGCAATTTCCCTAAAACAAAATCCTTAAGCGAAAGGGGCGTAAGAAAAAGACTCTCCGCCGTCTCCTTTTCAAATTCACCGGTAATCGTACTGGAAGCATCAACGGTAATAATCATGAGTGCCGTTCCAATGATTACCTTTGATAAAAGCCAGAGCATCTCCGACTGGTCGAGCAAACTCAGTTCTTTGTCCGTTAGAAACAGGTAGCTGGCAAAACTGAATATGACCGACGTTATTAAAAACCAGACCATGCTTTTCCAGGTATAAAGCAGTGCCCGCAATTCGTTTACCAGGATATACTTAAACATTTTAATCTCCTGTCAATTTCAGGAAAATGTCCTTTAAGCCGCTGTTTGTTAAACCGGTCTGCTCTTGCAATTGGGAAATCGTCCCCTGTGCAACGAGCTTACCATGGTGGATTACGGCGATTCTGGAACATAACATGGCCACTTCGTTCAGCAAATGGGAAGAATAGAATATGGTTACCCCATCGGCATTTAAAGCTTTCAGCAGGATCTGAATGTCTTCCTGCCCCTTTGGATCAAGACCAAGCGTCGGTTCATCCAAAAACAATATTTTTGGTTTATTGATAAGCGCCCGCGCTAAACAGAGACGCTGTTTCATGCCTCTGGAGAATGCCCCGATACGTTTGTTTTTTTCATGAGATAGTCCGACAATAGACAGTTTCTCGTCAGTAGCCTTAATTGCATTGTGCACGCTATAAAGATGGGCAAAGAGGGAGAGGTATTCCCTGGCCGTCATCCATTCGTAAAGTCCACGGCTTTCGGGCATTACCCCGGCGATTAATTTTGCTTCAATCGAACCGGCCGGCAGGTTTTCCTGTATAATTGCGGTGCCTTCATCTGGCCTGATGATTCCGGTAAGGAGCCTTATGGTGGTCGTTTTTCCTGCGCCATTCGGCCCCAGAAATCCGAAAAATTCACCGTTTTTTACTTCAAGTGAAAGACGATCAACGGCCATTGTCTGACCGTATAATTTTGACAGATTTTCCGTTTTTACCGCTATATTCATAGTTCATCCTTATCCCGATTTTCATGATCAACGGATTTTTCCCAGAATATGTCAACCAATACGCCGCCAACGCCGAGTATGATAAAAAACCAACTGACAAAAAAATTGATCTGTGTCTGAGAATCCGGCACATCATAAAAGAATTTTAAATACAACCCTCCGCCAATGACGGCCATGGAAATAAAGAGCATAATCTGCCTCATTGGTTCCTCCAATTAAAAGAGTTCATGACCCTGTTAAAAGATGGCTCTAAACTTTTAAAATCAGTGGTATCCGCGGTTAACCTGATTACAACGGCGTTGTCGGCCCCGCTTATGTATGCGGCCATGGTCCGGGAATCCGGATTTCCGGATTTTTCTTCAAACAATAAGATATAAGCGTCATTTCCGTTTACTTTGGCTTTCCGGTAATTCAGGCGCTGATATCCGGGAACAGCTTTTTTCAGACGGGGTTCTTCCTGACTTAAAATGTAAAGCTCCAGGGTGGTATTGTCCGGGACATCCATCAGGGCTATTGATCCGTATCCATGGGGAAATTCCATCGTGTAGCTGCCTGGTTTATCGCCTGCTTTTATCGCCCATTTTACAGGAAGCATTACCTTGTAATAATTTTCTTTTACATCTTTATTAAGGTAATCTGCCAGAGAATCATTGTTCGGAATGGTTTTCCTGATAAGAGAGGCGGTATTGAATGATTTCTGGTTCCTCAGACGTGTGAATGGCCCGAAAGCTATCAAACTCAATAGCACTATCGAGAGAACCGTACCGATTAGAATAACGATGACATTTCGGTTCATAATCTTTCCCCTTGCTGTCTTTGCTAATTTGTAAATCTGTAAATCCCGTTAATCTACATACTCGTGTTCTTTTTCACCGGGCAGGACTTTATGCGTCGAAACAATGATCCCGTTTGTGTCAAGTACCAGCTCGATATTTTCCTTGTTGTTTTTTACATGCAAATCATACTCGGTAGTAGTTCCGCGTTCCGTTTTTTGCGCTTCGGTTATTTTGCCTTTCGGATATTGAACGGCAACGGCCTTTGTAATAGCTTCGGGTAGATTACCTACTGCAATGGCTTCATCGACCTCTGTCAAAACAGCTTCTGCGGTATAGATCACGTCACGTCTGACGTTCCCATCTTTTGATTCTATTTTGTAGGATACCTGTCCGTCTTTTGCGCTTTTTTCAACACCATTGATCGTGGCATCCGGATAGGCTGTTTTAAAAGCCATCATAACAACCTCAGGAGCGACCTTCTTAACAACTTTTTTCTCGCCGGTAATTTTTCCTTCTGCGGAAACCAGACAGAATGCACCGACGATAGTAACTGCCACGATACCAATAGCAATTTGTTTGAAACATTTCATTGTGTTCATAAAAAGCTCCTTTTGAATTACTTGTTATAGATACAGTTTCTTTACTTAAGGTAATAAGAACATTCTCCAAAGATGTATGGCCCAGCAGGTTTCATTGATTGTTATTCTTTCTTTTTAGTAACAGC
>JAQUMP010000128.1 GCA_028718065.1 Chitinivibrionales bacterium
GAATTTTTTGGGCAAAGTCAACCAGATCGTTATCTAAAAACGGCACGCGTTCTTCCAGCGAATTCGCCATGGAGAGTTTATCGCCGACCATAAAAAGCCCGTGCAAAAATGTTTTAATTTCAAAATAAAGCGAATTGGCGATATGATCTTCGGGAGTATCGTATTTTAAACTTTCATTAAACGTAAAGACGCGGCTGAAGGTGTTAAACGTGTCTTTGTCCTGCACCTGCGACCAGGCTTGCGGCGTAAATAGTGTTTGTTTTTTTTCGTCGGCAACAAGCCTCTGCCAGAAGCGATAATATTCATTAAAATAGGTGTTCCGGTCCACGGATTTAAAAACACGGTAATAGCGCCACGGATAACCGCCATATAATTCATCACCCCCGGCGCCGGAAAGACAAACCTTTACAAACTTGGAAGCCAAGCGCGAAATGTAATAATTTGGGTAGCTCATGCCCACCCGTAAATCTTCCAAATGCCATATCACTTTTGGCAACGCCCACGCCAGATCACCGGAGCCCACCACCTGTTCGTAATGTTCGGTTTTAAAATAGTTGGCCATGAGCTCGGCGTCTTTGCGTTCGTCGAATTCGGCCTCCACACCCTCTACGGTATGCATCATAAAACCGCAGGTAAAGGTTGAGATGCGCGGGATTTCGGTGGACGCCACCGCCACCACCGAGCCGCTATCCATGCCGCCCGAAAGATAGCTCCCCACCGGAACGTCGGAAACCAATTGACGCACGACCGCTTGTTTAAACAGTCGAAATGTTTCTTCCTGCGCCTCTTGCAGGTCCATGCTTTCCCGGCGGTCGGTAAAATTATAGTCCCAATAGGTAGCGTGATCGAGGACCGGATTTTGTTCGCTGATCGTCCGGATGCAGGCCGCGGGAATAAGGCCGACCCCTTTGAAAAGAGTATGGTAACGAAACAAGTTCTGAAAAGTAAAGTATTCGTTCAGGGCGTTATAGTCAACATCGGCTTTTACTTTGGGGTGTTTTAGAATGGCTTTTATTTCGGACCCAAAGAGCAATGTGGCGCCATCGAACCAGAAATAGAGCGGCTTAATGCCATATCGATCGCGCACCAAAAAAAGTTTGCGCAGTTTTGCATCCCACAAGCCAAAGGCAAACATGCCGTTGAGTTTTTTTACAAAACCAATGCCTTCTTCTTCGTACCCGTGAATAAGGACTTCGGTGTCGGTGCGGGAATGGAACCGGTGCCCTTTGGCCTCCAGCTTAACCCGTAATTCCTGAAAATTATAAATTTCCCCATTGTAAGTTACAATAACATTGCCGTCCTCGCTCGCCATGGGCTGATGGCCGGCGGGCGTCAGGTCGATGATGGCCAGGCGGCGATGGCCCAGCGCGATATTTACATCAACGTATTGACCTTCGCCGTCCGGACCGCGATGCGCGATGGCGTCGGTCATGGCTTTAGTAGTGCGATGACTGATAGGTTCGCCATTGACATTGAATATTCCGGCTATCCCGCACATATTAGTTACTTTTTAATTGGTTGAGAAGATTTGCGGTTATATATTTCTGATTTTCCTCGGTCAACTCATCAAACAAAGGTAAGGTAAGGCAATTTTCGAATGCGTATTTACTTTCCGGCATCTCCCCTACTATCCTGCACCTATCATTTCGCAAAAACGCTTTTTGTTTATGCAAGCAATAGGTCCCAATTTGAGTTTCGACACCGGCCTCGCGCATTTTCTTAATTATTAAATCACGGTCCTTAACATAGACGCAAAAAGATTGCCGTGAATGTATCCCATTATGTGTTGTTTGCGGAATAATTATTTCGGCATTACCCATTAAAAGTTCACAATAGGCCCCGGAAAGCTTGATCCGTTGATTCAACAATTTATTGATATGGCGCATTTGCACGAATCCGATGGCCGCAAGCACATTGCTGAGCTTATAATTGGTGCCGATGCGTTCGAATTGGGTTGCCAATCGATCGGGTGCGATTCCCATGCCGAAATGTTTGTAAGAGCCCATCCATTCGGCCAAAGCGGAATCGTTGGTGGCAATTATGCCGCCTTCACCGGTGGTTATGAATTTTCGCGGATGCAAACTAAACACGGTAATGTCGGCAAAATTCCCGACCTTTGCGCCTTGGTATGAAGCCCCTAAAGCACAGGCTGCGTCTTCGATAATTTTAAGGTTGTGCTGCGCGGCTATTTTTTTTAGGCGGTCATAATCCAGAGGATTGCCGAACAGCGATACGGGAATTATCGCTTTTGTCCGGGGCGTAACCGCTTTTTCCAGCGCCGCATAATCAATGAGCATGGTATCGCGGATTATGTCCACAATCACAACCGTGGCGCCGACGATAGAAACAACGTCCGCCGTGGCAGGATAGGTATAATCCGGCACGATTATTTCGTCGCCGGGCCCAACCCCAAGCGCGCGGAGCGCAAGCTCCAAACCGGTCGTGCATGAGGTAACCGCGATGGCGTGCTTGCAGCCGATATAATCCCGAACGCATTGTTCAAATTCCTGGGTTACCGGCCCCTCGGTTAAATAACCGCTGTCCAAAACGGCGCAGACCTTGTCCTTGACTTCCTGGGTAATATAGGGCTTTATAAGCGGGATCATTGTTATAGTCCCGCCGCGGTTCTTTTTTTGTCAACAGCATCTTTATGGCTCTTGCGCCATTCAATCAGCTTTTGCATGCCTTCTTCCAAATCAATCGACCATTTAAATTTAATGTCATGTTCGGCTTTGTCAATCGAGCCGATCCGGTTGGTAACAAAAGTCTGCCCGGCAGGTTCATATTTTATTTTGAGAGACGATCCGGTGAGTCGCAATAACAATTCCGATAATTCCTTTATCGAAGTGCCGATGCCCCTGCCGACATTATAACACTCGCCTGTTTTTTCCGCCTGCATCGCGCAAATATTAGCTTTGGCGATATCGCCGACGTAAATAAAATCGTACTGCTGCGAACCGTCGCCAAACACTACCGGCTGAATCCCTTTGTCGATATTATCCAGGATTTTCATCATGACAGCAATGTAAGCCCCTTTGTAATCCTGGCGCGGGCCGTAAACGTTCATGTAACGTAAACCAGCCCAGCTAAGACCATAACGGCTGCTAAGAGATTTAAAGATATGTTCCCCGGCGATTTTTGTGGCGCCGTAAAAGGTAAAATTATTGTAAGGATGCTCTTCGGTCATGGGGATTTCCAATGCATTGCCATAGACCGATGCCGAGGATGAATAAACCACGCGCTTTACTTTGTGCTTAATTGCCGCCATGATTACATTAAAAGTCCCTCGAATATTTACGTCAAATGCCGAACGCGGATACTCGTGGCACTGCAATAGCCACATGGCGGCCAGGTGAAAAACCCCGTCAACACCTTCCATGGCTTTGTCGAGAATGTCCTCATGCAAAATATCGCCGCCGTGGGGATAAATTTTAACACGCGGATCTTTAAGCGCCTCATCGATGTTGTCCATGGTGCCGCGGAAAAAATTGTCGTATATAATTATTTCTTTAACATCAGTCTTTATAAGCTCGTCCAGAATATGGCTGCCGATAAGCCCCGCCCCACCGATAACCAGAATCCGCTTTCCGACAAGTTCCATTATTTTCTCCTCGATTAAAAAGCTGCTTTTAGCAAAGGAATTATGCTTTTCTGGGCATTTTCATCCAGATACGGGTGCATCGGCACGCTGAAAATCCTCCGTGAAAGCAATTCCGAAACAGGTAAATCACCCGCAGCATATCCCAGATACTCAAATGCCTTCTGTAAATGCAGCGGTTTGGGGTAATAAATCGCCGTCGGAATGCCGCGTTCTTTTAACTGCGCCATTAAAACATCCCGTTTCTCGGCGACAATCGAAAACTGGGCCCAAACCGATTCGTAACCTTGGGGTTCCTCCTGAACACCAAAAGCGCCCTTGAGGGCTTGGACATACCGGCCCGCGATAGCCTTTCGTTTTTTGACCTCATCGGGGAAGATTTCCATTTTAGCAAGGAGTATCGCAGCCTGAAGCGTATCCATGCGGCCGTTAATGCCGATGCGAATATTGTCGTATTTATCGGCGCCCTTGCCGTGAACACGCAGCGAACGAAGGCATTCGGCCGAAGAATCGCAATTTGTAAATATTGCCCCGCCATCGCCATAGCAGCCCAGCGGTTTGGCCGGGAAAAAACTGGTAACGCCGATAGGGGCCAATCCACAGGCTTTTTTGCCCTTATAGGTTGCGCCGAAACTCTGGGCCGCATCTTCTAATACAAACAAACCAACCTCTCGGGCGATTGCATTGATGGCGTCATAATCGGCAGGCAGGCCGAAAATATCGACCGGAATAATCCCTTTGGGAGTCAAGGCCTGTTTACAGTTGCCAGTTGGCAGTTTACCGTTTTTTAAATTTTTAATAGCCTCGGATAATTTCCCAGGATCAATATTAAAAGTCGCAGGTTCGATATCCACAAAAACCGGCGTCGCGCCAAGAACGGCAATGATCTCGGCGGTTGCGATAAAAGTAAAGGGCGTTGTAAATATCGCGTCCCCCGGCCCAACGCCCTGCGCCATGAGCGCAAGCATGAGTCCATCGGTGCCGCTGGCGCAGGTAATGCAGTGTTTTGCATCGACATAGTCCGCGAGTTTTTTTTCCAGTTCGGCGATTTCGGGCCCCATGATATAATTGCCATGCGCGAGAACCGCGTTAATGCGGTCGTTGACCGAATCGGATATCAGGACTAACTGTGCTTTGAGATCGTTAAATTCCATAACCCCTCAGGATTTCTTAAAATCGCGGTAGCTCTTGCGGCCGGTTTGCAAATTTTCCGGCAAAGGCTTGTCTTCGTCTAAGTCAAGGCATTTTAAAACGCCGCCGAAGGTTTCTTTATAGCGCAACTTGCTTTCCGGGCAGTGATAAATACCTTGATCGTCCGGTTTAATTAACCTATGACCGTGCCGGCTCATCCAGCCATTCTGCCTGCCGGGAACGCCCTTAACAAATGCATAATCGGGCGCTTCTTTGGTAACTACGGCGCCGGCGGCGATAAAGGCATAGCGGCCGATGGTTACGCCGCACACGATAGTTGCATTAGCGCCAATCGTCGCTCCACGGCGAATGAGCGTTTTTTCGTAGAGCGCATGACGGTTGACTTGCGCGCGCGGGTTTGTTACATTTGTCAACACACACGACGGCCCTAAAAACACATCGTCCTCGATGACCGTGCCGGAATAGACCGAAACATTATTCTGTATTTTAACGTTGTTGCCGATGACCGCCTCATTGGCAATGTGCACATTCTGGCCTAAAATACAATTTTTGCCGATTTTGGCATGGGCGAGCACATGGCAGAAATGCCAGATTTTTGTGCCGTCGCCGATTGAGCAGGGCTCGTCTATGTAAGCGGAGTCGTGCTTAAAATAAGCCATTATGTTTTTTTGCCCTATCATGGCTGTTTTCGTTTATTCCGACCGGCTTTGCATTGCGGATATCATAGGCCAGTTGGATGGATGCTTTGGCATCTTCGACGCCGAAACCCCGTCCGGCAACGATTTCCCGGTAGAGCACCGTATGCAATTCCGTAAAGCCATCGGAGAATTCGAGTTCTTTATCGTCAATGGTTATGGACCGATAGGTAGGCGGGGCCTCCGGTTTTTTGGGGGAAGGCAGGTCGTTGCGGTCGATCGAAAGAAACCACTTGACGCGCGCGTTTTGCAGTTCCAGATAGCCCGCGGTTTTGCGTTCGTCGGCAATATGGACCTCGCTGAATTCGGCCGGGCCGAAGAGCCACATGAGCATGTCAAAAAAATGAATACCGATGTTTGTCGCCAGGCCGCCGGAATGCTCTTCCTGGCCTTTCCAGGACGAAAGATACCAGGCCCCGCGCGAGGTTATATAGGTCAGCACGATGTCGGGCTTTTTTCCCGTGCTTTTTTCCTGCGCAAGTTTCTTTTTTAATGCTACAATAACCGGATGGACTCGTAATTGTAAAACCGTAAATATTTTTTTTCCGTACTCTTCTTCCAATTCCTGCAATGGTTCGATGTTCCAAGGGTTAATGACCAATGGTTTTTCACAGATCGCATGGGCGCCGATGCGCAGTGCAAAGCGGGCGTGAGCATCGTGAAGATAATTCGGCGAACAAATGCTGACAAAATGAACGCGATCATTCTCGCCTTTGCGTTTGAGTTTTTCTAAATGGCGGTCGAAACGTTCGAACTCCTTAAAATAACGCGTGTCAAAAAAATATTTATCGATTATACCCACCGAATCATGCGGGTCAACCGCGGCCACAAGATTATTGCCCGTATCTTTAATTGCTTTCATGTGACGCGGAGCAATGTATCCGGCCGCGCCGATCAAGGCAAAATTTTTATTCATAGGATTTACATCCATCCGATCAGTTTATAACCGATTATGCCATAATATTCGTGCAACGCATCGGTACTTTCCATGAGAGCTCTGGCATTGGGGAAAAAATTTATAACTTTGGGTTGAAAATAGGTATCTTCGACATAATCGGTTGGGGCCGGAAAAACCGTAAACCCGGCCTTTCTAAAAACCGCGGTCGCGCGTGGTAAATGGAGCGCGCTGGTCACCAAAATAACCGTGGCCGGCAGGTTATGTTTTCTTAAAATATCCAATACGTTTAGCGCGTTGTCGTGGGTATTTTTAGCATTCCGATCTAAGAGAATTTTCGACGAATCGACCTCAAAAAGCTCGGTTAAAAGCGAAAAACTTATTTCCGCCTCTGATCCGGGAAACTCTTTGACAAAGGCAAGTTGTCCGCCGGTCGCGACAAGAAATGGCGCGTACCCCTTTTTAAAAAGACGCGCCGCGTGCATGATTCTATCGGCGTGACTGTTGGTTTCGTTATAAATCCGCGGCGGCAATTTGGCAACTTCCGCGCCGCCCAAAAGAACAATCGCAGATGCGGATGGATAAGAAAAGGAGGGCGCGTATCTGGATTCCAGACCGCGTGTAAGAATATGGGCCACAACCGGAGAGGAAAAAAAGAACAGGCATCCTATAGATATCAGAACCGCAAAAAAAGCAATTTTCCGTTTGTTAAAACAAATAAAACCCACCCCAAAAAGTCCGAGGAGAATTGATAAACTTAGCGGATAAAAGGGAATTACGGCAAATTTAGAAAGCACATGGATCATGGGTATTTAAGAAAAAACTACTTTGGCAAATGGGAAAATTTTGGGGATTAGATATACCTCTCCCCCATCGGCGGTACCTGAAAATTGAGGGCCGTTATAAATTGTAAGACTTAATATGCCTTAAAAAGACATTATATATTATCGAGCAAAATATGGCAATAGTTTATTACTTGTGATAAAAGCAGTTAACCGGCCGTCCCTAAACGGATATGTAAGGCAAGATAATGCTGGGTCTTTAATCGGCAATTGATTAAGCGGCTTCTTGTAGAGGCTTGACATTCGCAGCATCAATCACCATTGCGGCCCGGCCTAATCCCTGCACCGAAAGAATAAGTTTGTCGACATTCTGGACGCGCGTAATAACGCCCACGATCCCCGCCAGCGGACCCGAAAAAACCCGCACCGTTGTTCCCGGAGAATAAACCTGGACCGGTTCAAGCGAAATTCCCTTTTGTAATGTCCGGTAAATTTGCCGCATCTCCTCGATAAAATGCTTCTGGTTTTTTATTTCTATGATCGACACCACCCGGCCGGTGGCATAGAGTTTGTTCTGCGAACCGGTCGTCGCGCAAAAGCTTAAATAACCGGCAAACAAAGGCAAAATTGACTTGCGGGGCTTGTTGTTGTCCTTGCGCCGCGTTACCTTGGTAATCATGGGCAGGTAATATTCGATATTGCCCTTAATGCAATCAAGCGCCAGGGCTTTGTCCTGGCGCGGTTTGACTTTTGCAATCCACCACGGCGCCGAAGCTTCCTCGATGTCCTTGTCCTCCGGAAAGCGGGCGGGCGGATTATCTCCAACGCGTTTCATGGTCCCTCAAATTAAACGCCATACTGGCTTCGGTACGAATCGATGCGTTTTTTAGTTTCGTCATCAATTACCAAAACGCCATCGATAACTTTTTTATAAAGAAACGAAACGATTTCATCGACCGTAACAATTGCCCGGACCGGCATGGAATAGCCTTGCTGCACTTCCTGCAAGGCGCTCATTGCACCGGCTCCTTTTTCCATGCGGTCCACCGAAACAATCAAGCCGCATAATCGAACCTTGGCCGCAGCGAGAAGAAAGGGAACGGTTTCCCGGATTGAAGTGCCGGCGGTAATAACATCCTCAACAATAATCACCCGATCACCATCGCGCAGCCGATGACCAACCAGGGCACCGCCTTCGCCATGGTCTTTTGCTTCTTTGCGGTTAAAGCAATAGGCGCCATTCTTGGCATAGTTCTGGAAAAGGGCAACTGAAGTTGCAGCCGCCAGCACGATGCCTTTATAGGCAGGCCCGAATAAAACGTCGAATTGATCGCCCCAGGCGGCATGAATGGCCTCGGCATAAAAAAAACCCAGGCTTTGCAGTTGCTCCCCGG
>JAQUMP010000129.1 GCA_028718065.1 Chitinivibrionales bacterium
GCTCCTAATTCCCAACTGTCAATATTCGGGACCTCTATTAACGCTATTCCGCCGGGGCGCAGGAGCGCAAAAACCGCCCGCATGGCCTTGACCGGATCGGGCAGGTGTTCCAGGACGTGCCGCATAATCACGGCGTCGAAGTGCTGCTTGTCGCGGGTATCGAATTGCATAAAATCCACATTAGAAACCGTTATGCCGAGGAGCTTCTGCACCGATTGCATGAGCAGCGGCGAAAGCTCGATGCCTTCCACCTGCATGCCGTCCCGTTGCGCCAGATACAGCAGGCGCCCGTTGCCGCAGCCGATCTCCAGGATGCGCTGCCCCGGCGCCAGAAAGCGTTTAAGAAAGCGGTAACTGGGGGTTTGTTCGCGGTTGACACGATGGGAATCGTCCTTTGGATCGATAAACTCCCGGGCGTATTGGGTCTGGTCGATGCCGTTTTCCGGATCGAGGATCACCAGGGCGCACGATTGGCAGCGGTAAAGCTTAAACCGGCCTTTGTCACCCATTTCATGAAATGAGCGCAGGCCCTTTGATCCGCAAAGCAGGCATTGCATTATCATAATGATAAAATAAAATTCGGATTACGATTTGTACATCAATTAGTTTTGTGAAATAATTCACCATTAATCGATTCGTTTGTATTGTTCTGATAAAAAACACAAAAACGTTGACAACTAATTCCTATAAATTATATATTATTTGTGAAATAAATCACAACTCATTGAGCAAATCAATATTAATATGCTGAAAAGTCTTTCCCCATCATCAATTCAGAGGCTCTGCGCTATTTATGGATTATTAGAGAGCTTGCATCAAGAGAACCAGGTCACGGTTTCTTCTTTTGAGCTCGGCGACAAATTGGGGATCGAGGCGCACAATATCCGTAAAGATATTAGTTGCCTTGGCGAAATCGGCACAACGGGCAGCGGTTATGATGTGATAAAACTTCACCGGTTTATTGGAGAACTTTTAGGGCTCAGAAGCATTCATAAAGTTTGTGTGGTGGGGCTGGGCAGGCTGGGCAGCGCCTTGCTCTATAATGATAATTTCGGCCTGAGCGGATACCCGATCGTCGCCGGTTTCGATACCAACGTCAACCGGCTGGAAACTTTACAAACCAGCATTCCCGTTTTTCCCGCCTACGAGCTGGAAACCCTTTGCGCGCGTCTGGCGCTGGACTATGCCTTGCTCACGGTGCCGGCCTCGGCCGCGACGGCGATGTGCGACCGGCTGATTGCCGCGGGCATCCGCGGCATCATTAACTTTACGCCCATAGCGCTCACCACCGCCGCTCCGGGCGTGGTCATTAGAAACGTGGACCTGCTCACCGATTTCAGGATTATTGCGGCGCAAACAGCCGTCGCGTCCTCAGTGGACGCCGGCACCCTTGCTGTACTTTAACAAAGGAGAATCTGCTTATGTCGCGCGTTTACAATTTTTCCGCCGGACCATCCATGCTGCCCGAAACCGTGCTTAAACGGGCCGCCGCCGAAATGCTCGATTGCAGCGGCAGCGGGCAGTCGGTCATGGAGATGAGCCACCGCTCCAAGGAGTACGAGGAAATCATCCACGGCGCCGAGGCGCTGCTGCGCGAGATCATGAACATCCCCGCCAATTACAAGGTGCTTTTTATGCAGGGCGGGGCCTCCAGCCAGTTCGCCATGGCGCCGCTCAACCTGTTTCGCAAAAGTAAACGGGCCGATTTCGTGCATACCGGCACCTGGTCGGGCAAGGCCATCAGCGAGGCCAAGCGCTACGGCACGGCGCGCGTCGTGGCCAGCTCCGAGGACAAAAACTTTACCTATATCCCCGCCTGCGATAAAAGCCTTTTCGATCCCGCGGCCGACTACGCCCATATTACCACGAACAATACCATCGAAGGCACGCTCTTTAAGACGTTGCCCGATACGGGAAATGTGCCGCTCGCGGCGGACATGTCTTCCAATATTCTTTCGCAGGTCTACGATGTTTCCAGATTCGGTCTCATTTACGCGGGCGCGCAAAAAAATATAGGACCCGCGGGCCTTACCGTGGTGATTGTGCGCGAGGACCTAATCGGCGCTCAGCTTGAAATTACGCCGACCATGTTCAACTATAAAATCCAGGCCGAAAACGGTTCCATGTACAATACGCCGCCGTGCTACGCCATCTACATCGCCAAGCTGGTTTTTGAATTAGTCAAGAGCCAGGGCGGCGTGGCGGCCATGGAGGCCCTCAATATTAAAAAGGCGGGGCTGCTCTACGATTTTCTGGACAACTCCAAACTATTCAAGAGCCCCGTGGCGCCGCAGGCGCGTTCGCTCATGAACATCCCCTTTACCGCGCCCAGCGACGACCTTAATAATGCTTTTGTCAAGGAAGCCGCCAAGGCGGGCATGGTCAATTTAAAAGGCCACCGTTCCGTGGGCGGCATGCGCGCGAGCATTTACAATGCGATGCCGGTGGAAGGCGTTCAAAAATTGGTTGATTTCATGAAGACGTTTGAAAATAGTCATAAATAAAAACCTGACTCACCTCTCGGCTTACGCCGTTTCCCCTCTCTTTTAAGAGAGGGGACAAAGGGGTGAGTTTTACGAAGGAGAAAATTAAAAGTATGTTTAAAATCCAGACTCTTAACAAAATATCATCCAAAGGCCTTGAACTTTTGGACCGCGAAAGCTACGAGGTCGCCTCGGAAATGCTGCATCCCGATGCAATTTTAGTGCGCAGCGCCGAAATGCACAAGATGGAGTTTGCGCCGAGTCTGCGGGCCATCGCGCGCGCCGGAGCCGGGGTCAACAACATTCCCATCGAGGCCTGTTCCGAAAAAGGCGTCGTGGTCTTTAATACGCCGGGCGCCAATGCCAACGGCGTCAAGGAACTCGTGCTGGCCGGGCTGCTGCTTTCGTCGCGCCGCATCGTAGCCGGGCTTGCCTGGGCCAAATCTCTTATCGGTAAAGGCGACGCCGTCGGCAAACTTGTCGAGCAGGAAAAATCCAAATTCGAAGGGCCCGAGATCAAGGGCAAGCGGCTCGGCGTTATCGGGTTGGGCGCCATCGGCGTAAAGGTGGCCAACGACGCCCTGGCGCTGGGCATGGAGGTAACCGGCTACGACCCGATCATCTCGGTGGAAGCGGCCTGGGAGCTATCGCATAACGTAAAGCGTTCGCTCAGCCTGGACAACCTCCTGGCAAAATCGGACTATATCACCCTGCATGTTCCGCTCAACGATAAAACCAAGAGTCTGCTCAACCGTGAAAAATTCGCGCTCATGAAAAAAGGCGCGCGGCTGCTCAATTTTGCGCGCGGCGGCTTAGTCAACAACCAGGACCTCATTGCGGCCCTGCGCGACGGCACGGTCGGCGTTTATGTTACCGATTTCCCGGACGAGGAACTGCTCAAGGAGGAGGCCGTGATCGGTTTTCCGCACCTGGGCGCCTCAACCCCCGAAGCCGAAGATAATTGCGCCATCATGGCGGCCCGGCAATTGCGCAATTACCTGGAAAACGGCAATATTAAAAATGCCGTGAATTTTCCCGACTGCGAAATGGAGCCGTCCGGCCGCACCCGTCTGATTATCGGCAACCGCAACATTCCCACCATGGTCGGGCAGATCACCACGATTCTGGCCGAGCATAAAATCAACATTGCCGATATGCTCAACAAGAGCCGTCACGACCTGGCCTTTAACATTATTGATATTGACAATGAGATAAACGATGCCGTGATCGAAGCGCTCCGCAAAATCAACGGGGTCATCATGGCGCGGGTGGTTTGATACCCTGCTTTGCCGGCGGCCGTGCAGGATGCGCTGCACGGCCGCTCCCGTTTTAATCCTGCGCGTGTTTTTAGGTCCCGGGCCCTGCCAAATAGTATAATTTAATCCCTATGGATTTTACCCTCGATCAAGGGGCCGCTCCGCGGCAACGGCGGCCGCGCCGCAGCGCCCCGCCCGTGCTGGGCCTGGTGGCGCTTACGCTTACCGCGCTGCTGATACTAACGGTGCTGGCGATCCGCATTTTTGCGGTAAAAAGCGCTGTGCAGCGGCAGGTGGCGTTCGACCCGCAAAAAAATATCCGCCTGCCGCACGTGAGCCGCGTTTATCGTATCCGTCAAGATCCCCGGGAGAAGGCGCGCATCTGGTTCGCCACGGCCGAAGGCCTGCGCAGCTTTAACAACCAAACATTCGCCTGGACGCGCTACGGTCTGGATCATGGCCTGCCTTCGGAGGTCATAACCGATCTCTGTTTTGCCAAGGGAGAATTATTCGTTTCCACGGACCGCGGCGTGGCCCGCTTGAATGCCGGGGGCCAAAAATTCACCGGCATAAAAATGGTCCCTTCAGTCAAGGACGCCGTGATTTTAAGCGTAGAAAGCGGCCCGGACGGTTCGGTTTTTTGCGGCAAATCAAGCGGCGGGCTGGCCGCGATTACCGCCGGCGATTCCCTCATGCGGCCGCTGCGTATAGGCGGCATCGGGGACAGCGAGCAGGTAAGCTGCATCCGCAATTTTAACGATACGCTTTTTTTCGGCCTCGCCGGCATGCGCGTGCTTAAATGGCATGCGGGCATGTCCCGCGCGCAGGCCTATATTTTTAACGCCAAAAAAATCTCCCACGCCACGGCCATCTGGGACCTCATTATGCACCGGGGACGGCTGTGGGCGGCCACCTCCGATAACGGCCTGTGGTTTGAGCGCGGCGCAAGCGACACGCTCGACGAAGAAAAGGAGTTTCCGGCCAAGGGCGCCTTTGTCTTGACAGAATCGGAAGATGGCGTCTGGTGCGGCACGCCCTGGGGCCTGTGGCGCCGCTACGACGCCACGGGCGTATGGCTGCAATTCATGCATCCCCAGGAGCGCTCCGCCGGGGATTTCGGCGTGGTGGCGCTGCTGCGCTGCGGCGATACGCTCTGGTACGGTTCGCAGGAGCTGGGCGGCGGCTTTTTAACCACGCGCTTCGTGCAGTGGAAGCCGCTGCGCGCGGGGCTTTCCAATCCCAATGTGGCCGCGCTCGCGGCAACGGATTCGTTTTTATGGACCGCCTACGGGTATCAGGGCGGTTACCTGGATAAATTCAGCGCCGCCGACGTGCAGTACCTGCGTAATTATAATTCCCAGGACGGCCTGAGCGATCCCAACATCGCCTGTATGGCCGCGGATGGAACGCGCTGTTACCTGGGAGGATTTGAAAGTTTCGTCGTCATCGATCTTAAAACCGGCGGCCGTAAAGTCTTTGCGGCCGGCGCCAAGCTTCCCGCCGGCGATATCGCCTGCCTCGCGCTTGACGAAAAGGATAATGTCTACCTGGGGAGCCAGTTCGGCGTCATAACCTATCGCGCCGCCGGCGATTCTTTGGCGCTGCTGGCCCCAACAAGGCCGTATCGCGTCACGGCGATTGCTCTTGACAAACAGGACCTCTGGATCGGCACCCTCGGCCAGGGCGTGCGCCGGTTCGATCGCGCCACCGGGCGGGAAACGGGCGCGTGTTTAACCGATACGCGCATGATCGTGGGGATTGCCTTGTATCAGGATTCCGGCAAGGCCTCGCTTTTTGCGGCGACACGCGAGCAGGGCTGTTTTAAGATCGATGGTGCCTCCGGCCAAAGCGCGCCGCTGCCGCTGCCCGCGCAACTGTTTTCGCAGGACCAGGACCAAAACAGCCGGCAGATCATGGCCTCGCGCGTCATAGATGGCCGGATCTGGCTGGGCACGCGCGACGCGGGCTGCATAATTTACGATCCGGCGTACCACCGCTGGAAAACAATAACGTATTTTGATGGTTTGGTCAGCAACCAGGTGCGCTCGTTCTGCGAAACGGGCGAGTACGTGTGGATCGGCGCCTACGGCGGGGTCAACCGGATCGAAAAAAAATCGTTGCATTTGTAAAGCATTAGCGGGTGATTGCAAAGGAGAATGTCATGAAAAGTCTGTGGTCGGTCGTGGCGGGAGGGATAATGGTTCTGGTACTGGCGGCGGCGTGCGGCGCCACGGACCTGGACGAAGGCATAACGGCTTTGAACCGCGGCGACGTGAGCCGGGCCATCGATATCCTCAGCGGGGTCATTAAGCGCCAGCCCGAATCTTTTAAAGGCCAGATGGCGCTCGGTAATGCCTATTTCCTGGCCGGCGACTATGCCAAGGCCATCACGCACCTGGAAGCGGCCGTCAAGATCCAACCGCGCGACGTGGGCAGCAGCGCCAACCTTGCCACGGTTTATAGCGCCGCGGGCCAGGGCGAAAAGGCCGTGGGGCTGTATACGGCCCTAATCCAGAGCGATCCCAATAATGCCGAACTAAACAACAGCCTGGCCGCGGTGTACCAGTCCCTGGGCAAGTACGAAAACGCCCTTATGTCGTTTGACAAGGCCATTTCCTTGAACGGCAGCGAGGCGCGCTATTATGTCAACAAGGGCAAGCTCTACGAGTTTGTCAACCGGACGGAGGAGGCCAAGGCCGTTTACGAACGGGCGCTCAAGGTCAACCCTAAATCGCCCGAGGCGAACCTGGCCATGGGTTTGGTTTACAAAAACGAAACCAATTACGATAAAGCGAAAATGTACCTGCAACTGGCCCTGCAACAGGACGCCAAACTCGGCGAAGCGCAGCAGGCGCTGGGCCAGATTTTTGAGATCGGCGGACAATTCGACGCTGCAATCAACCGGTATTTGCAGGCGCTTAAGCTTAATCCGAGTTCGCTGGAGGTTCTGAAGGCCATTGCCGCAGTTTGCGTTAAGCGCGGCGACTACGAGTCGGCCGTTCGTTATTACAGGCAGATCATCATCGCGCACCCCGCTTCGGCCGAGGCGCACGGCGAACTGGGGCTGGCGCTGCAGCGCATGAACCAGAATTACGATGCGGTCGCCGAACTTAAAATAGCTTTACAGAACGATTCGGCGAACCTGCGGTATCTCAACGGGCTCGGGCAAACGTATCTTGCCTTAAACCGCCCCGAAATGGCCCAGGGCTGTTTCGAAGACGTTCTGCGCTACGACACCGAAAACATTCCGGCGCGCCTGCAACTCGGCATTCTGGCCTATCAGCAGAAAGACTGGCAGAAGGCCGAAAAATTCCTGCGGGGCGTTTTAGCGCTTACGCCCGCGAACGTTGATGCCGCCTATTACCTGGGGATGATTCAGTACCGGCAGGAACGCTACGAAGACGCTAAGAATATTTTATTGGACTTAAGCCGGCGGGTTAATAACGACGCCCGTGTCTGGTATGGGCTGGGCCAGGTGTTCGGCAAGCTTAATAATCCCCAGAAAGCAATCGAAAGCTTCATCAAGGCGCTCGCGACAAACGATAAATTCCAGGAGGCGCGCTGGGAGCTGGCGAAATCCTATGAAATGAGCAATTATCGGGAGCTTGCTTATAAGGAATATAAAAAGATATTGATCCAGGACCCCAATAATTCCATGAAAGAGGTGATCAAGGCCAAGCTGAAACGTCTTCACGAACAGGAGGGCGTTAACGACCCGGATTGGCAGAACTTTTAGGCAGGTATGGAAAAACAATATAATCCCGCGGCGGTCGAGCCGAAATGGTATCAGTACTGGACGGAACGTAACTACTTCCTTGCCGACGAATCGTCGCCCGCGCCGTCGTTTTCCATGGTCATTCCGCCGCCCAACGTCACGGGCATCCTGCATGTGGGCCATGCGCTCAATAATACCATCCAGGACATTCTGGTGCGCTATAAACGCATGGTCGGCTGCGCGACGCTCTGGATGCCGGGCACCGACCATGCCGGTATCGCCACGCAGAACGTGGTCGAACGCCGGCTGGCCCAGGAAAAAAAAACACGCCACGACCTCGGCCGCGAGGCCTTTGTAAAATTGGTGTGGCAATGGAAAGAAGAACATCATGCCGTCATTACCTCCCAGCTTAAAAAACTGGGGGTCTCCTGCGACTGGTCGCGCGAACGGTTTACCATGGACGCCGGCCTTTCCGCGGCGGTGCGCAAAGTATTTGTAAAGCTCTTTAACGACGGCCTTATCTATCGCGGCAAGTATATCATCAACTGGTGCCCGCGCTGCCGCACGGCGCTTTCCGACGAGGAGGCCGAGCACAAGGAATCCGCGGGAAATCTCTGGTATTTTAAATACCCGTTTACCGATAAGAGCGGCTTCGTTACCGTCGCCACCACCCGGCCCGAGACCATGCTCGGCGATACGGCCGTGGCGGTAAACCCCGCCGATCCGCGCTATAAAAACCTGGTCGGTAAAACGCTGGTATTGCCTCTTGTAAATAGAGAGATCCCGCTTGTCGCCGATGATTTCGTGGACAAGGAATTCGGCACCGGCGCGGTCAAGGTGACCCCGGCGCACGACCCCAACGACTTTAATATGGGACTGCGCCACGGCATGCAGCCCATCGTGGTCATGG
>JAQUMP010000130.1 GCA_028718065.1 Chitinivibrionales bacterium
CAACACGGCCGAAGTGCGCCCCATTGCCGGTACCAGAAAGCGCGGCGCAACACCGGCCGAAGACAAGGCGCTGGCCGATGATTTACTGAAGGACCCCAAGGAACGCGCCGAGCATGTCATGCTGGTTGACCTGGGGCGCAACGACATCGGCCGCATCAGCGAGTTCGGCAGCGTTACGGTGGAAGAGATGCTGCACATCGAGCGCTATTCGCATGTCATGCACTTGGTCAGCAATGTGCGCGGCGCGCTCAGGCCGGGGCTGGACGCCTTCGATGCGCTCAAGGCCTGCTTTCCCGCGGGCACGCTTTCGGGCGCGCCCAAGATCCGCGCCATGGAGATCATCGATGAGCTCGAAACCGTGCGGCGCGGCATTTACGGCGGCGCGCTCGGGTATATCGGCTTTAACGGCGCGCTTGACACGTGCATTATCATCCGCACCATTCTCTTTAACAAGGGCGTGGCGTCCATCCAGGCGGGCGCCGGGATCGTGGCCGATTCCGTGCCGCAGAGCGAATACGACGAAACCATCAACAAGGCCCGCGCGCTCTTTACCGCCATCGTGGAGGCCAGCCGGATCGTGGGCCAGGATTAACTTTTCTCAAGACGAAAGTGCGATTTATTATGGTATTGGTTATTGACAATTACGATTCCTTTACGTACAACCTGGTGCAGTACTGCGGCGAAATCCATCCTGCCGTTACGGTCGTGCGCAACGATGCCGTGACCGTGGAAGAAATTAAAACCATGGCGCCCAAGGCCATTATTATTTCCCCCGGTCCCTGCACGCCGCGCGAGGCGGGCGTTTCGGTGGAGGCGGTGCGGCATTTCTGCGAAAGCATTCCAATTCTCGGCGTCTGCCTGGGGCATCAGTCCATCGGTTATGCCTTTGGCGGCAAAATTATCCGCGCGCCCACGCTCATGCACGGCAAAGTTTCCGCCATCAATCACGACGGCAAAACAATTTTTAAAGGAGTGCCCAATCCTTTTACCGCAACGCGTTACCATAGTTTAATCATAGAACGCCAAAGTTGCCCGGCCTGCCTTGAAATCTCGGCCTGGACGGACGACAATATCATCATGGCCGTGCGCCATAAAAAATTTGCGGTGGAAGGCGTGCAGTTTCACCCCGAATCCATTCTTACCGAGCACGGAAAAACGCTCCTGAAAAATTTTCTTGAGCGCGCCGGGGTGCTATGAGCGACTTTTTGCGAACCATAGCGGATGTCAAGCGCGAAGAGGTGCAGGCGCTTAAAAAACAGCGCAACGCATTTGCCGGACGCTCGCGGCCTCAGCGGCCGTTTTTTTCCGCGGTAACCGCCCCGCTTCCGCCGGCGCTGGCGATAATCGCCGAAATAAAAAAAGCCTCACCCTCCAAAGGCGCATTGCGTCCCGACCTTGACGTAGCGGCAATAGCCCGGATTTATGAGCAGGCCGGCGCCGCGGCACTATCGGTTTTAACGGAAGGGCGCTATTTTAAAGGCTCCATCGACGATCTAATCGCCGCTTCCGCGGCGGTTACGCTTCCGGTATTGCGCAAGGACTTTATCATCGATCCGGTGCAGGTTGTGCAAACGGCCAGCCTCAATGCCGACGCCATGCTTTTAATTGTGGCCTTGCTTTCGGAGGGCCAACTCAACGATCTCTTTTATGCCGCCCTTGAGTACGGACTCGATCCGCTGGTGGAAATCCATTCGCCGGCCGAACTCGAAGCGGCGCTCAAACTGCCGCTCACGGTCATCGGCGTGAATAGTCGCAATTTGTCAACACTTGCCGTCGAGAGCGCAATCGTGCCGGAACTTGCGGGCCGTATTCCGCCCCACATCGCGGTAATCGCCGAAAGCGGCATAAAAAGCGGCGGCCAGGCGCGCGCCCTGCAACAAGCCGGCGTGCGCGCCCTGCTCGTGGGCGAGGCGCTGATAACGGCCGCCGATCCGGCCGCACTTATCGGGGAGCTGCGCAATGCCGGTGCGCATTAAAATCTGCGGCATCACCCGCTACGACGACGCCAAGGTCGCCGTCAACCTCGGCGTGGACGCGCTCGGGTTTATTTTTTACCCACAGAGCCCGCGTTTTATCCATCCGCTTGACGCACGCGATATCATCCGGCGCCTGCCGCCCTATATCGCCCGGGTCGGCGTGTTCGTGGACGACACGGAAGAAGCCATCCGCGCCATTGCCGCCCAGACCGGCGTGGACACCATCCAGCTCCACGGCGCGGAGCCGCCCGCGCTGTGCGAAGCCTTGCAGCCGTTCCCGGTTATCAAGGCGTTCTGCGTGCAGACCGGGTTCGACGTCGCGCAGTTGCAGCGCTATCCGGCGCAGGGCTTCCTGCTCGACACCTGGAGCGAGAAGGTCAAGGGCGGCAGCGGGGGCGCCTTCGACTGGTCCATTGCCCGGCGCGCCACCACATCGTTTGCAAATATTATTCTCGCCGGCGGCTTAAATCCGGGCAACATCGCCGAGGCGCTGGAAAAGGTGGAGCCCTACGCCGTGGATTTTAACAGCGGGCTCGAAGTGCGGCCGGGCATAAAGAACCCCTACAAAATGCGCGAAGCCGTCGCCATTGTAAAGAACTGGAAGCCCACCACCGTGAGTTCGCGCCAGAACGATTATTCGGAGTAAGATCGGGCAATGTGTTTGATATGCGCATAGCATGTGGTTAAAGAAAGAAAGGGTCAAAAGTGAAAAAAGTATATTTAGAAACATCAATAATAAGTTTCCTAACAGGCAAACCATCAAGCAATTTGCTTTCTGCCGCATGGCAAAATATAACCAATGAATGGTGGGAAAACAGAAGGGCTGTTTTTGATTTATATTCTTCCGAATTGGTAATTGAAGAGGCTGGTCAAGGGGACTTGAGTGCATCAAAAAAACGATTGGCGATTCTGAAAGGAATCCCGTTATTAGAAGTCAACGATGCGGTTTCGCATCTTTCGATGAAATTAATAACTCCAGGAGCATTGCCGAAAAAAGCAATAAACGATGCACTTCATATTTCAATAGCGACAATTCATAAAATGGATTATTTGCTGACATGGAATTGCAGGCATATCGATAATGCGGAAATCAAACCGAAAATGAGAGGGCTATTGATGAAATATGGATATGTTTGTCCGGAAATATGCACCCCGCAAGAACTCTTGGGAGGAGGAAGATCATGACAAATGAGATATTGGAAGAATTATGGAAAACAAAAGATCAGATTGCCGCACAACATGATTTTAATATCGTAAAATTAATCAACAAATTAAAAGAAAAGCAAAAAAAACATAAAGCTAATATTGTGGATTTTTCAAAAGAAATTAAAAAAGCGGCATAGTTGCGATTCCGGATAACCAATGTTTGTTTTATGCCCTTAAAAACCTGCGTTCTTTGTATTTCTCTTTTCATCGCCGCCGCCATGGCCGTCCCCGCCGACACCGCGCGCCGGGACAGCGCCGCGCAATTTTCCCTTTCGCAAACGGCATTATATGCCGGAAAAACCCTGATGCTTGACGGATTGCAAGCTGTTGCGGCTCCCGTTCAGTGGCGGGGGACGCAGTGGCTTACCGCCGCAGCGGTGCTTGGCGTGGCCGGCGGTTTGTACCTTGAAGACCAAAAGATCAAGGAGTGGGTGCAGCGCAACCGCAACGGGGTTACCAACGATATTTCCGCGGTTGCCGGTCTGGCCGGCGACGGCCTTATAGCAGGATCCGCGCTCGGCGTGTGGTGGCTTGGGGCAGGATATTTTAAAAATACGAAAGCGCAAAATTGCGCCCTGCTCGGTTTGGAGAGCGTGCTCATTGCCGGAACGATTACCGGCGTTATAAAAATAAGCGTACATCGGCACCGGCCGAACACCAATGATCCTTCCACGGTTTTCAACGGCCCGGCCTTATCGTTTCAAAACCTCTCATTTCCTTCCGGTCATGCCACCGTGGCTTTTGCCTGGGCCGGGATCGTGGCCGGAATGTATCATCAGTCAATTTTCTACCCCATGGCCGCCTATTCCGTCGCCACGCTCACGGCGCTTTCGCGCCTGAACGAAAACGAGCATTGGGCGTCGGACGTGATTATCGGCGGGGCCATTGGTTATGCGACGTCCCAAATGGTGCTTAAACTGCATTCACAAAACGGGAACGGGCATGTTATGATAATGCCGACCGTAAACAGTCGGGAATGCGGGCTGTTAGTCACTTTGCCTTTGTGGATGTGGTGCGGTAGGTGACTTGATCCTGAGAAAACCAAAGTTTATTTGGCCCAAATTAAAATAAAATTTCTTTTTATTCTTTTGTTTTCTCTGTTACCCATTGTAAATATTCCAGTTACAATGATAGTTCATCCGCGTCTTTATTTATATAATTGCAGCCTTTTGTGATATAGATCACAGACCAAACATTAAAACCGTGGTAAGATTACAGACAAGGCGTGCGGAATTAGTTAATCGATTAAACGAATTGCCTTGACATTCATGGGGCTGTGGGATATAATAAGAAAAGGCCATATAATTTGTAAAAAAAAGTCAAGCAATAAACTCTGGTGCAACCCCCGATTTCCGGGGGAGCTTTTGATTTCGTAATAAGCGAAACTTTACAAAACGAGTATCCCCGAAACGCGCCGGGCAAACCCGACATCGCGCAAAACCGGGGGAGGGAAGTATGAAAGCAAAACAAGAAACACACGGCTTGCTTCAGGCAGGATCAAGTAAGGGAATTTTAATTTTAATCCTGACGTTCAACATGTCGGTTTTCGCATCGACTATTACCTGGACCGGCGGGGGTAGTGATGAAAGCTGGCATACCGTCGCTAATTGGGACGCCGGTGTAGTGCCGACCTCCAATGACGATGTTGTTTTTGACGGTTCCGGCCCCAAAGCATGTTCTCTGTTCGTATTGTTTGGTGTTGCATCTTGTAAATCGATCACCTTTTCGTCTTCATATACCTATAATTTTAAATTCGGTCAGGATACTTTAAAAATTTATGGATCATCGGGATATCCCGCGGATTTCAGGAGCGCCGGCTCTTTTACCTATGATTCTTCCAAGGCCGCTATTCAATTTCTCGGCACTGCCGCTACCTTTTATCAATTCTGGGGGACAACGGGTCCGAAAACACTTCCTACTATCATTATTGATATAGGACCCGGCAACCTTTTGTTATCGGGCTTGCTAAAATGCGGTCCCGGCACGGCGCTGGTCCTTAAATCCGGTACGTTGGATTGCGGCAGCACCAGCGGTTTTTTTGATACGGTGTATAATATTTATGGCGTCGGCGGCAGCATTAATTTTGACGGGGCGCAGGTCTCCGCTCTCGGCGATACCGTAAATTTTAATTTCATAAATCAAGTCAGTGCATCCAATGTTGATGGAGCGCTTTGCTTCGGCGGACACCAGAAGAAACAGTTTTTTATTCCAAGCCCTACCGCTGTTTTCCCTAAAGTTAAATGCTCCGGTCAATACGATACCGTCCTGGTAATCACCAATAGCCTCAAGGCCAAAATTGTTGAATCCATGCCCGGGGCTGGTTATGGACAATGGCAATGGGGCAGCGGGCTTACGCACCTTATAGATACGCTTTGGTTGGATCAAGGCAGCATGGATTTTGGCAGCAGTACCGTAAAAATCATGAAAGGCACGGCGCAGTTACGGTATGGATCGGTATTTAAAAATTCCGGTACGCTTGAATTCGCCGGGTCCAATGGTCCCGGCTTTTGCCAGGTTTTAAGCTCCCCAAATGGGGGCGATATCCTGCCGAATATCATTCATTCCGGTTCCGACTCTTTGCGGCTTGACGCGGCTGGGCCTCTGGTCATGTCATGCCAGAGCTTTTCGCAGACAAACGGCTATCTGGACCTCGATGGCCGCAATATCGTTACGCAAGGGAACTTTTCGATAACCAACGGTACGCCCGCGACGCTGGCCTGGTTCCAGGGCGTGCCCAAGCATACTCTTGACGGAAGGAAAATAACGGTCGGCGGCAATTGCGTTCTGGAAGGCATAAGCCAATCCACGCTCCTTAATTTTGCCGCCTATGGCCTGCCGTGTACCGTGAGCGTTGCCGGCACCGTGATGGCGCAATTCGACAGTATTGCTAATTGCAAATTATTCGGCCCCACCACCGTGGCCCTCGGCAGCAAAAAAAACTGGGGTGACAGCAACTGGGTGTTTGTACGCACCTGGAAAAGCGCCGGCACCAATAACCGCTGGACGGATTACACCAACTGGAACGAAGGCCAGGTCCCCGACACGGCGGACAGTGTTCTTTTTAACGCCGGCGCCGAGGCCTGTTCGCTGGATGTTTACATGGGCTACCCTTCAGAAAACAGGGACACCATCGGTAGTATTACATTTACAAGCGGCTATTCGGGCGTTTTCAAGTTCGGCGCTTGTACGCTTTCCGTGCTCAAAAGCGTCGATTTCCGTTCCGGCGGCGGCATTCAGCCGAACCTCGGTGCGCTCAGGTTCTGCAATTCCGGCCTGGGAACGCGCACCTTTATTCCGCACCCTTCCGCAATCATGCCCAAGATAATAAAGGCAGGCAATCAGGACACGGTTCGGATTTCAACGTATGGTCTGAAATCGCTTGGCGTTATCATGTCTGCCTCGGCGTACGGAATGTGGGACTGGGGCAATCAGGGGCTCGTACATCAGGTAGGTTTTTTCAGCGAAATAATGCCTTCCGCATATATCAATTTCGGTAATAGCAAACTTAAAATAACAGATACAATTCCAGGGTCACACAATGCGCTTTCATTATCATCGGTCAACCTTTTATCGCTGCCGGGAGCTGCCGTGGAATTCTGCGGGAACACCCCAACCGTTGATACGCAGACAATAAGCGTAGGCAATGGCATGCTCCCGATGATTGTTCACTCCGGAACGGGCGTTTTACAACTGGCGCTGTCAATACCTTTCAACGCAAAATCATTAATCAACACTGCCGGGCAAATCAATTTGAATTATAATAATAATATAAAAATCATGGACAGCTTGATTATAATAAACGGAAATGCCGGTACGTTTGTCGATAATTTTGGCACCAATTGCCTTGAAGGGCGAAAAATCCGCGTAGGAGGAAAAGCCAAATTATTCGGCCAGCCGGGCAACCTGCTGAATTTAAAAGCGCCGGGTCTTTGCTCCCTTTTAGTCAATGATTCCCTCATTGCTGACTTTACACAGATTAAAAACATTAGGGCCGACAGCACCAATGGCGCGGTCGGCTGGGCGCTGGCGCGGGCCGGCTGTGCTGATTCGGGAGGAAACACCCGCTGGGACTTTCCCCCAATCGTTCAGAACAATGCCCTGACTTTTCCCAACGGCGGCAATCTTTTGCGTATGGATTCGTCAAGCTCCATTCAATGGAATCCAAGCGTGATTGTGGATCCCATCGGCCTTGGACTTAATAGTGCAAACTGCCTGCGGCTTGAACTTTCCACCGATGGCGGCGCCACCTTTCCTACCATAATAGCAAACAATCAGTCTCTCAGCGGGGGCGCCATGTCGTGGATGGTCCCAAACAGCGTTTCCGGTAACACAATGAGAATTAGGCTTGCAATTACCGATAATGCCGGGACAGCATCCTACGATACTTCCGATGCAAATTTTTCCATTCTCGACCTAACCCCGCCCACGGTCACCCCCGGCAGAATCACCTATCCGGTTGCCGGCACCAAATGGCCGGGTAATTCCAATATGAATTCGGTCAGTTTTATCGGTCAAGGCATTAACGATGCCGGCGGGCTAAAACAGAAACCGGTCTGGATCGAAATTTCTTACGACAGCGGTGCGACTTTCTCCACATTTTACAATGCCCCCGTTGCCCTGAACGCAGGCACGGTCACCGGCATTACCGCCGCCGTGACCAGCAACAAATGCAGGATACGTTTAAGTGTCTCTGATTCCGCCGGCAATATCGGATACGATACTTCGGGCGTTTTTACGGTTGATAACACACCCCCGACCGTCAATGTTATTGCACCTGTAAATAAAAGCTTTTTTAATCTTGCCAACATCGCGCTCAACGGCACGGCCGCCGACAGCGGCACCAGTGTGCGCAGTGTTTCGGTTGCCGTCCGGCGTCTCAGCGACAACCTCTACCTTTCCGCGGCAACCAACGGAATATTTAATCAGACCAAATCAACGTATTTTGCCGCGCAGGGCACAACCTCCTGGAACTTCGCGTTCAGCGGAGCTCCTTTCATCGACGGCAACGCCTATATCTTTGAGATTTTATCCGCCGACCAGGTGGCTCTTTCCTCCAGGACAACCTTTGACACGCTTTATTTCGACGCCACGCCGCCGGTCTCGTCGCTCAATGGCGTGTACCCGCGCTATATCCAGCAGGCCCGGCCTTTCGACGGCACG
>JAQUMP010000131.1 GCA_028718065.1 Chitinivibrionales bacterium
ACCGGTGATAAAATAGGCATTTTTAAATTCTTCCTTGGTCCCGACATATTTGGTCATAAAGAAAAGATAGCGCAGCTTTGATTTAAAAAATGAATTTCGGATTTTGGGACGTACGCATCCGTAAACGCCATAGGTGCCGGATTCATAATGGGGGTCCGGTTGGGTCGCCGAGGCATTGTCCTCCGGCACCTCGCGGATCGGCAGTTCCGAGAGCGGATCGGAATCGTAAAGTACGATCATGCCGCTGTTGGAACCGCGGTAATCTTGCCAGGGAAAACCTTCGACATTCTTTTTTAAAAAATCGTTAAAACTCATATATGCTCCTTTAAAGCGCAAGGGGATAGCCGTCCAAAAAATGAAGCCCGTATGTCAGGATCAGCATACGGGCTTCCTAAGGCCAGTGGAATTTAATTTTCATAAGTAATATATGTTTTCGTCAAAGCATCTGTCAAACCGTTAAAACCGGGGAAATAGTATTGTCGCATTTGAAAGCAAAATAACCCTATTGTCAATTAATTAAAAGCGATATACTGCTGCACGAGCCGACGGCGCCGCCCTTTGAACGGCAAGTCGTCGAGCCTTTTTAGGGGCGTTTGAATTCGCTGTTTTATGATACCGGCGGCGCCGGTTGGGCCGATGCCGGGAACGCGCAAAAGCGTGAACTTATCGGCTTTATTGAGATTTACCGGGTAAAAATGAGGATTGCGCTCCGCCCAAACGAGCTTTGGGTCTTTTTCCAGCATTAGATTGCCATCATGACCGAAAAAAATATCGTTGTGCAAAAACCGATATTTGCGTAATAAAAAATCAACTTGATAAAGCCGGTGCTCGCGCATAAAAATTTGATCCGGGTTACGGTTTGGATTCCTTTCGCCGGGGATTTCCGGCGCCCCGGTTCCCCGCTGGTATGCCGAAAAGTAAACGCGGTTAAAATGCAATTTGTCATATATGCCGAAAAGATATTTAACGATGTCCCCGTCGTTTTCGTCGGCAGCGCCCACGATAAACTGGGTGGTTTTATGAACACCGGCATATTTTTGGCCCCTGGCAGTAAGGTTGCTGATGCGCTGCATCGGCCGGATAATGTCGCGCGAAAAATCTTTTTTGGAAGAAAGTTTGCGGCAAAAGCCGTCGCCGGGAATTTCTATATTAAGCGAAACGGTTGTTGCTAAAGAAAGAGCTTCGTCGATGGCGGCGTCGGAAGCCCCGGGGATTATTTTTAAATGAATATATCCTTTGAATTTATTTTTATAGCGCAGGATTTTGGCGGTATCGTTAAGATGCTGCATGGTATTATCCGGCGAGCCGACCACCCCCGAACTTAAAAAAAGTCCAAAGACGCCTTTGCGCTTATGATAATCAAGAAAAATTTTAGCGGCTTCGTCTGGAGATAAGGTGCAACGCGGAACGTCGGTCGTGCTGCGATAAGGGCAATATTTACAATCGTTTACACAAACATTACTCACTAGCGTCTTTAAGATAACGGAAGTTCCGCCGGACGGAAGCGAAACCGGATACAACCAGGTGCCATCATTGCCGCGTTTACGGTGTTCCGACTGGTTGCTCCCGCAGGCGCATGAAAGATCGTATTGCGACGCCCCGGAAAGAATTTCTAATTTTTTCTGGGCGTCCATAATCATTTTAATATTTTCTTATTACCCCGGCCAACTTTCCCACGATCTGAAAATTCATATCCGACGTAACAATAATGTCGCCGTATTTTTTATTTTCCGGATGCAAAACAACAAACTTTTCGTGCTTTATATAGCGCTTTAGCGTGGCATCGCCATCTATAATAACGGCAACGACTTCCCCATTGCTCGCATTGCTTTGTTGCCGGATCACGGCGATGTCGTTGTTCATAATGCCCGCCTCGACCATGCTATCGCCTTTTACTCTTAAAGCAAACAGATTATCGCCCTTAAAAATATCCTGGTCGAGGGTTAAATAGTTTTCGATATTTTCGATTGCGGTAATCGGCGTACCGGCGGCAATGGAGCCAATAATCGGGATTTTAAATTCTAATATATTTTCTTGACGCTTTTTAACAACCCTGATTCCCCGCGACTTATTAGGAACAAGGTTGATATACCCTTTTTGTTCGATAAGCCTTAAATGCTGCCGGGCATTATTAATACTTTTAAAGCCAAAGTGTTCGGTTATTTCTCGTATAGTCGGCAACGATCCGGTAGTTTCCTGATGTTTTAGCAGAAACGAGTAAATCGCATCTTGTCGGGAAGTTAGTTTGAGAAGTTTCATGTTTTATCTTTTAGCTATAACAAGCATTTTCCGTACGGGGTTTTAGGGGTGGAACCCCTACCAGAATTTAATTTAATTTCTTTTTTTTATATTTGAAAATACCATTCGACAATGGCTATTGCCCAATTGATAGAGAGCGATTTTTGCACTCCCCTGCTTAAGCAATCCGGTTGCGCTGTTTTCGTCGCCATTAATCACGGAAAACCCCATAGTGTCCCGGTAAAATTTAAAACAATCTTTGTAGTTGGCGATCGACGGCGACGAAGCAAATCTTTTGGCAATCATAATACTCCCCTATCAAATAATTAAATGAGTTAATGATTATTTGTTTATACTATCAATATACTGTACATTTGAACAGTATGCAATAAAAAAAATAAAAATTTTAAAATTGCTTACCTAAATAGCATGAAAGCCTTGAGAAAAAGCAAGGGGTGACGGGAAAATGTACGCAGAAAAACGCGCAGATAATTTAATTTGTCGGGGTTCTCTTTCAGCAAAGCGCCGGCAATGCTATTGAGCACCTCGTCGTTATAATTAAGCAGCATTTCTTTAAGAGCGAACGACCTGTGCTGCTGCCTGCCATGAAAGCGCGCCCATTGCCGCTGATATTTTTTTAAATAATCCGGATTATATTTGCCGCCGGTAAAGGCCTGCGCCGCGACCGTACCCGCCATTTTACCGGCCAGAAGCGCATAAGCGATGCCACCCCCATTTATACAATTGACCTGGCCGGCGGCGTCGCCCACCAGCATGGCGCCACTGCGAACAAGCGGCTTGCGCCAGGGCGCCACCGGCACGCCGCCGCAATGAAAATCCTCCAGAATGGCGCCGGGGAAATGTTCTTGAATAAACGTATCGAGCAGTTCGCGCGCTTTTCCGGGGCCGCTCCGGTTTCCGGCAATGCCAAGACCGATATTGGCCGCGCCCTCGCCGCGCGGAAAAATCCAAAGGTATCCGCCGGGAGAAATTTTGGACCCCGTATAAAACAGGCAGGTATCTTTTTTTATTAAGGCCGACTTTATCCTGCCGAAAGCGCAGGTTTCGATGTCTTTAAGGCGGTTAAAAGCCTCCCAACCGCAATCGCGGGCGAGGCGGGATTCTACCCCGTCGGCCAAAATAAGGCACGGGGCGATAAATTCGGTTTGACCGCTTATGCAATGATACCTGCCGTCGGCGCTCTGGTTGACAGAAGCGACAGGGGTGGACATAAAAACGTTTGCCCCCGCTTCGCGCGCCTGCTGCAGAAGGCGGCGGTCCATTATCTTTCGGTCGACAATATAGCTTTCGTCAACATTCCGCACCTCCACGACTCGCCCATCCGGCGCCACCATTGAAATTTTACGGATGGTTGCGGCAATCCATTCCGGTGGAACGGTTAGCGTCAGCGAAACGCCTTTTTTGCCGATACCTTCTCCGCAACGCACCGGCACGCCCACATCGGCGCGCCGTTCGAGCAGGATTACCGCGCGCCCGCCGCGGGCGGCGTGCAATGCTGCCAGTGAACCGGCAGGTCCGCCGCCCACGACCAGAACGTCACACTCATGTTTTTGGGTCGGTTGGATCGGGCGGTCCCGCTCTTTTTCGGCAGGGGCCGGAGCATCTTGGAGCGCAGCCACCGGGCACACCTTTACACAACGCATACAGCTTATGCAACGCTCTTGATCGATCTCTAAACTATGCACGATTTTGAGCGCGCAGGCCGGACAGACCGCGACGCAAACGCCGCATACATCACAAAGATCGCTCCGAACGGTAATCATCGCCGGCCGATCCTTTGCAGCAATTTTTGCGTATCCCGGTAGAGGTCGCCGTCGACCGTTTTGGGATCGTATTGTTCCAGAATATGCCGGCAAAGCGCTTCGGCCTCCGGGATTTGGTGCGCCTCCACCAGCAAATGGACCTGCTGATTTCGGGTGTAGAGGGCATTATAGCACTCCGGACACTCTTGTTCGTAGCTTCGCGCCAGCGAATCGTATATGGCCGCCGTCGCGGCGTGATCTTTTTGGTCCTCGTGCCATTTTACGCGCTTCCAGAGAATAAAACGACTGCCCGGATAGGTTACATTCATGCGGTCGAGCAGGTTGTGCGACAGGGCAAACTGTTTTTCGCGTATGTAAATGTCGGCGAGCGAAAGCCTCGCGGCCGCGGCGGTAAAGCGGCCGTTGTTGCCGCAATTCCGCAGTTTTTGTATGCCGGATTCGGCGTTGCCGCTGTACCAGAAAAGCGCCCACCACATCCGCTTTTTAAGTTCGGCGCGTGCGTATTCGTAAAGCCCCAGAAAAAAGTCGACGTCGTAATTGGTCGAATCGAGCGCCTTGGCCTGCTTGAGGTTTTTAATGGCATCCAACCCGGTTTTAAGGGCGTCATAATATTGTTTGCGGTTCAGATAAAAAGAGGCGTTTGAGGCCTGCGAAAAACCCAAAAGCATCGCCGAAAAAGAGGATCGGCCCTGCGTGCGCTCAGAGGCGGCGATCAACCGGACCGTCTGCGCGTAGCTTTGCATGAACTGGGCGGAATCGCGCGCCGCTCCCCCACGGTCAAGATCGCGCAGCCCCAGAATAAAAATATGCAAGAAAGGTCCCACCGGGCTGGCCGGATCGCTTTGTTGCGTTGAATCGGCCAGCGCAAGGGCGCGCTCGAAGCGTCCGTTAAAAATATCGTTGACGGTAGTGTCCATCACCGGCTGCATGCCGGGAGGCAGTTCAAAACCAAGGGCCGGAAAAAAAACAAGGCCAAGCAGCAGGCTGCAAAGAAACAGCCTGTTTGTATTTTCGAAAAAAGCATTACACTTATCTTTTTTCATTTCTCGTCGCCGGCAAAAGTGAAGGGTAGTTTACACCATGCATATACCGGAAATAAAGCCACGCGGCTAAGAAAACCAAAATGCCAAGGACAAAAAACAGCGGAAAAAACAGCGCGGCCAGCAGCATGATAATGGCGCCGCCCGCCTTATAGGTTGCTTCCATGAGCAATTGGTTCGGGCGTACGGCATAGGCCAAATAGAGCGGCATTGCCAAACATGCGCCCAGCAGGGCCAGCCGGTCACCGGCAATTAAAGCGCTTGCAAGCGCGCCGACGATGCAAAAAAGGGCGATCAGGTGCGCGCGGCGCGCGCCGAACCGCACCGCCGTCGTGATTTTTCCACAGGCCTTGTCGCCGCCGATGTCGGGAATCGTGGAGCTGATCGACCCGGCGCACATCAGTAAAAAATAAGGCGCGCATGCCTTGACAAATAATATGGAACCAAGCGGAAGGCCGCCCAAACTCCAGCCCGCCCCGAAAGCCACGATCCCGTATCCGCACGCGTTGGCCAGAAAATCGGCGCAGGGCCGTCCGCTAAAATAAAAGGGGCGAAGGCAATACGCCACGCCGAGCGCCAGGGCAATCGCGCTTAAAAATGCAATCGCGGGACGATGGTAGACAAGCGGCATTGCAAGGGCAATGGCCGCACACAGGCCGGCCACCGCAAACGACTCCCCGGCGCCTATCTTGCACTTGACAAGGAGCGGAAAACCGGGATTGGCCTGGTCGACAAGGCGATCGGCAATCTGGTTGATAACGTACACGGCCGCCGGCGCGCCGGAAAAAATCAGGATCCAGCGCAGCGCCGGAAATTGCATTTGCAAAGGGACCGCAATGAGCGCCGTGTGATGGGCTAAAGCGAATGCCCGGATAAATCCGAGTATGCAAAATCCCCACACGGGAATAAGCACGACGGGCCGGGTAAGAAAAAGATAATTGAGCGCCCGCCGCATATTATTGTGACTTGAAGGTGGGATAGAGAATGTTAAAGCGCCGCCGGTAGTAAATTCGGCTCCCCCAGAAGGTGGCAAGGATCAAAAGCGCATACAACGGGACAAAAAGCGCCACGCTGACGGTCAAAAGAAAAACCGGCCACTTAAATGCATACAGGGCGCTGCGGTTATCGGCCTTAACGGCAAAAATTACGAATAAAAAGCAACTGGTGGCGGCGGGTAAAATCATGACCCAACCGTTGTGCGGGAGCAGAAATGCAAATCCGAGCGACGCAAAGCAGCATACCGCCGAGGTAAGCGCCGTTGCCGTAGGCCCGTAAGCTACACAGAACGTGCGTTTGCGGCACACCCGGTCGCCTTCCGCATCGGGTATCGTGGTTGCTAAAAACACCGCCGCATTGGCAAAACCCGGCGAAAGCGATGCAAAAATTCCCTGTTTAAGAAGTAACACATCCCCTAAATAGGCCTGTTGCGCCGCGCACCACCCCACCAGATAAGTTAAAACCCCATGACCTAAAAAATTGGCCGCCAACCCGCCCCAGGGCCGGTTGCGCAGGTCGGCGGGCGGAAGATCATATAAATACCCTATTATAAGACTGATTAAAAATAAAATGGAAATCGCGCGGTTAAAAAACAGCGAAAGCAAAAGCCCGGCTACGGCGCACAGCGCGGCTACGATCCAGGCGTTTGCCGGCGAAACAATCCCTTGGGGCAGGAGGAACAACTTATGGTTGATGCGGTCGCTTTCGCGGTCGGCAATTTGATTGACAATATAGATTGACGCGACAATACAGGAGAAGGCGGCCAGAACGAGCCACAGCGGTCCGCTGTCCCCGCGCCGCAACAATCCATCGCCCACGCGGCAACCCTGCCTGCCGGTGATCCAGCCCAGAATGCAGATGGTCCACACCGGCGCCAAAAGCGGAATGCGCATTAAAAAGACGTAGTCGAATAGCGTGGCGCGCATAGGTTCCGTGTGTTTCCGGCAGGATTAAAACAGGGGATACGCGCCCACCGGAAATGGATTGGAATAAATCCAGGCGTTCTTTTGTTTGTAAACTTCGACCCGGTAAAGTCCCGGCGTTGTAATTTTAAATTCCGCCGCGCGCCCGCGCGCTTCGGCCGATACCAGCCCGTTATGGATTAGCTTAACGAACCCTGCCTGGGGCAGGCAAACCCGTATAACCGCCGGCAGAACAATCTGACGATCGGTCTTGCCCGGCAAAAAAAAGCCGCCGGCGTTGTCCCAGAGCCCAATACGGGCCGTGCGTGCGTCGCCCCGTCTGAAGTTGCATAAAAAACCGTGACCGTCCCGCAGGGCATTCATGACCAGTTGCTTTGCGGATGCGATATCGTTGCGCGGCAGTTCGGCGGAAAGGTAGAGGTGCGTCCGGATTCCCTTGAGCTCTACCTTGATGGGGAATATGGTCAAATGCAGCGGACCCCAGGCGTAGCGCATGGTGTGGGCATCAACCCCGCCGACGGCGCTCACAAATCGTCTGCTGTTTTGCGCGTCCCAGAATTTAAGGTGCGCTGCATCGATCCGGTGCAGGAATTTTCGCGGGCAAAACAGATGGTAAAGATGCGCGTTGCCGCGCAGGTGTTCCAACCATTCGGACATCTGGTTCCACAGCTCGATGCCGTCGTAACCCGTGGCGGAAAGGGCCGTCCATTCATAGGATGGAAAATTCTTAAGGAACTTTCGTTTTTCAAAAGGGTGCGCTAAAAAACCGACACCACCGTCGTTTTTTACCGCGTCGATATAGGCCTGCGGCGGTCCCTTGATACCGGTCACATTCGCAGGACCGATTACCAGATAGTGGTTTTTCTGATCGGCATCGTTATGTTCGTACCCGACCGCGACAAAAAGATTATTGGTAAACCCCTCATAACCATTCTGCCTGGCCGCCATGGTTTCGTGATCGGTGATAATGATATAATCCAGCCCCGCCTCCCGCGCGGCGCCGATAAGCTGGTGGACCGTTGAACCCCCGTCGGAATAGGTCGTATGTAAATGCAAGGCTCCGCATACTTCGGTGACGGGAACATCGCGCCACGTATTTTCCAGCCCCTTGGTCATCGACGATTTCTTTCTTTGCCCGGATGTTTTAACGGAATAGCACAGGAACCGAAATAATATTGTAGCATTCCAACCGCGCCATTTAAAGCGGAAATAGTATTTAGGGCATGTAGGTTACTTTAGATTTTAAGGTCCCTAAAATAATGCCGCGGGTGTCAAGGGCGCTCAGGGCCACCACGTAAACGCCCGGCAAAACGCCTTTTCCCGCCAGGTCTAAAACGAACATATTGTTTGTCGCGCGCCG
>JAQUMP010000132.1 GCA_028718065.1 Chitinivibrionales bacterium
GCCCTGGGGCTTTTAATGGCTTCCTCCCAGGTTAGCATCGGTAACACGCAGGAGTATCTTATCGTCGGCGAGCTATCGCTTGACGGCACGGTAAAGCGGATCAAAGGCATGCTTTCCATTGCCATCTGCGCGCGCGAGCTCGGCTGCAAGGGCATTATTGTTCCGGCCGAATGCGCCGACGAAGCCGCCGTGGCCCAGGGTGTGAATATTTTTCCGGTGGCAACACTCACCGACGCACTCCATTTTTTAGACGGTTCCAAACCCATACAACCCCACACCACCGACCTTGAGGCCCTGTTCAACAAAGCGCGCCATTACCCTAACGATTTTAAAGACGTTAAAGGCCAGGAGCACATCAAGCGCGCATTACTGGTAGCGGCCGCGGGCGGCCATAATATAATGATGATCGGTCCGCCGGGTTCCGGCAAGACCATGCTGGCGCGGCGCCTGCCGTCGATTTTGCCCGATCTTTCGCTGGACGAAGCGCTCGAAACCACCAAGATCCATTCCGTAGCCGGCATTCTTGATCCCAACACGCCGCTGCTTGCCACGCGCCCCTTCCGCAGCCCGCACCACACCATCAGCGATGCCGGTCTTATCGGCGGCGGTTCATATCCCCGGCCGGGCGAAGTGAGCCTTTCGCATCACGGTATTTTGTTTCTGGATGAACTCCCGGAATTTAACAAAAACGTTCTGGAGGTCATGCGTCAACCGCTGGAGGACGGCAAAGTAACTATTTCACGCGCTGCCGTGTCGCTCAGTTACCCGGCGCGCTTTATGCTCGCGGCCGCCTTGAATCCCTGCCCGTGCGGCTATTTTACCGACAGCCGCCACCAGTGCACCTGCTCGCCCCAGCAGATCCAGAAATACATGGGAAAAATCAGCGGCCCGTTGCTTGACAGAATCGATATCCATGTGGAAGTGCCGGCGCTCTCCTACGAAGAGTTGTCCCACAAAGACGCGGGCGAGGATTCCGATACGTTGCGCCGCAAGGTGGTTGCGGCCCGCGCCGTGCAGCGTTCTCGTTTTACAAAAGAGAAAAAGATCTTCTGCAACGCCCACATGGAGACCCGGCAGATCCGCACCTATTGCGAGCTTGATCCTGCTTGCCAAACGTTGCTTAAAAACGCCATTGAGCGCCTGGCGCTTTCGGCCCGCGCTTACGACCGCATTTTAAAAGTGAGCCGCACGATCGCGGACCTTGACGGAAAAGAGACAATCGGCGCGGCGCATATTGCGGAAGCAATTCAATATAGGAGTTTGGATAGGAAGTTGTGGATGGGAGGATGAAGAAAGTTGAAAGTTACAAGTCTAAATCTTACGCGAATACTCCCATGAACTTTCGTATCCTGCTGTTAGCCGGTTTGTTGGTTTGCGCGGCCTATGCCAAGTCGTCCCGCCCGCCTTTTGATCCCGGCGACAGCATCAGCATGGATCACTCCATAGATTTTCCCGAAATCCTTAACCTTGCGCTCCTCTCCCATTTCGCTTATAAACCCGACAGCGTCATTACCCGCTACTATACCGCCATGGACCTCTCCATTGGAACGCTGGCGTCCGAAAAAGTTAAATATATTATTATAAGAGACGGCCGGAACAATCTTCAGACCATCGCGATACAGGGAACTAAGAATTTCCACAACATAGTTTTAGACATGGAGTTTTCAGAACGGGTCGATCCGCTCCTGGGCGTCAAGCTGCACCGCGGGTTCGAAAAAACGGCGCGCGAACTGTACGATCAGCTCATCCTTACCAAGGCCCTGGACAAAGCCATGCCCGTGATAATTACCGGGCACTCGCTCGGCGGCGCGGCCGGCGTTATCCTCGCGCTCTACCTGCAGCAAGCGGGCTTTACCATTCGCAAAGTCGTCACGTTCGGCCAACCCCGCATTACCGACGGAACCGGCGCCCGCCAATTTTGTTCCATCCCGCTTTTAAGGGTTGTCAACAGTAAAGACGCCATTCCCTTTCTTCCGCCGGACAAAAAAAATAAAAAAACGGCCGATGACCGCTATATTCATTTCGGCCGGGAGGTGGTCCTGCTGCGCGAACGCTTTTTCGCCTACCGGGAAGATCCCGTGCCTTCAAACGACAGGGACCTTACCTTGTGGGAGGACTTGACGGAAGAAAATCTAAAGGAACATCATTTAAAAAACTATCTTTCCAATCTCGTCATGAAACTATCGGAACCGCGCGAGGTCGGCATTGGGCAAATCGGCCGGTATTAAATGCCGGCGGGTTTCTTTTCGTGTTTTTAATAGTGCTTTACATTTCGTCTTCGTCCTTTCGTTTTTCAAACCAACCATACAAAGAAGGGATTAAAAAAAGCGTTAAAAACGTCGAGGTTATCAGCCCGCCCACCACGACCGTCGCCAGCGGTTTTTGTATCTCCGATCCCGTTCCGCTTGAATAGAGCATCGGTAGTAAACTAAAAATCGCGATGGAAGCCGTCATGAGGACCGGGCGCAACCTGTTGGCGCATCCCTGTTGGACCGCTTCGGTAAGGGCCATTCCTTCGTCGCGAAGTTGGGTGATATGCGATACCAAAACAACGCCGTTTAAAACCGCCACGCCGAACAGCACGATAAATCCAACCGCGGCCGGCACCGATACGTATAACCCGGATATCCAGAGCGAAAAAATTCCGCCGATTAAGGCAAACGGTAAATTTGACAGTACCAGCAGCGCCAGCCTGATGTTGCGGAATGTTATAAAAAGCAGCAGCAGAATCAAGACGATGGCGATGGGCCCGATGGTCATTAGTTTTGTCATGGCGCGCTGCTGGTTTTCAAACTGGCCGCCCCAGGTTACAAAATAGCCCGGCGGCAAGTTTGCCTTCTTTTGGATCACCTGCTTTGCTTCCGCGACAAATCCGCCTATGTCACGGCCCTGTATGTTCAATTCTATTCCGATTCTTCGCAAGCCGTCGTCCCGGCTGATCTGGACCGGGCCTTCGGAAATGGTAATCGCGGCTAATTGACATAGGGGTATTTGGGGGCCGGCGGGCGACGGCACCAGGATATTCCCGATTGTTTCAAGGGAATTGCGGTGTTCTTCCGGCAGCCGGACCTTAATATCAAAGCTCTTGTTCTCCTCGAATAATTTGGACGCGGATTTTCCGGCAAGGGCAATCTCGATAATTTCCTGAACGTCGGCGATGTTCAGGCCGTAGCGCGCGATTTTTATCCGGTCGATGGCAATGGTTACATAGGGCTGGCCCGTTATTTTTTCGGTAACAAGGTCCGTGCAACCTTTTACGGACAGAAGCAGCGTTGCGATTTCGTCCGCTTTTGCCTTTAAAATATCCAGGTTTTCCCCGAAGAGTTTTAAAATTAATTGCGCTTTTGTTCCGGCGACTAATTCATCGATCCTGCATTGGATCGGCTGGCTGAAACTATACGCGATACCCGGTATGGAGGCCAGCGAATCGCGCATGGCGTTGGTGAGTTCCTCGTGGGTCATGTTACTTTTCCACGTTTCCTTTGGGTAAAGCACGCCGACATATCCGGTTTTATCCACGCCGCGGGTGTCTAAGGCCACGCCGGTTTGTCCGGTGCGCGAAACCGCGGTTTCCAACTCGGGGAATTGTTTCATTTTCGCGGCAATCAGCTTGTTTATTTCCATGGCTTTGTCCAATGAAATGCCGGGCAGAAGCGAAACGTCAAGGTCGAAAGCGCTTTCGTCCATAACCGGGATAAATTCCGTCCCGATTCTGGTGAACAAGCCCAGAGAAATGCCGAGCAAAACAAGGGCGACCCCCAGTATCGTTTTCTTTTTATTCATGCAAACCAGGAGCAGCGGCATATAATGCTTTTTAAAAAACGTCATTATGCCGCCCTCTTTTTCGCGCTGTCGTTTTAAAAACAACAGGCAGAGACCCGGTGTTATTGCAATTGATATTACCAAAGAAGACAAAAGCGCAATGGCGACCGTTTTCGCCAGCGGGGCGAACATTTTCCCCTCGATTCCCTCCAAGGCAAGGATCGGGACAAAGGTAATGGCAATTATGAGCACGCCGAAAATACTCGGTTTCTGGACTACCAGGACCGCTTTTAAAATGGCGAGGACCCGGCTGCCCTTGGGCGTGTCTTCGTTAAGTTGACGCTGTACATTTTCAACTTGAATTATGGCGGAGTCCATTATCATGCCGATGGAAATGGCCAATCCTCCCAGCGACATCAGGTTGGCGCTCAGCCCAAACGTTTTCATGACAATAAAGGTAAGCAGCAAAGAAAGCGGAAGCCCCATGAGTACCACCAATGAACCCCGGAAGCTTCGGAGCAGCAGGTACAGCACAATCAAAACCAGTACGGCGCCTTCGAGCAGGGCTTTGTTTACCGTTTTTATGCTGGCGTTTACTATATCGGAACGATCGTAGTAAGGGGCAATGGTAATCCCGCGGGGCAGTACATTGTTATTGTTTATCTCCTTGACCTTTTGCTTGACCCGGGTCACGACGTCGCGGCTGTTTTCGCCGCGCAGCATCATAACGATGCCGCCCACGGCCTCCTCGCGGCCGTTTATCATTGCGGCGCCCTGCCGCACGGCGACGCCGACGTTTATGGCGGCCACGTCCCTTAAAAAGGTCGGCGTGCCGTTGGTTGACTTAAGGACGACATTGCCGATATCGGCGGTGTCTTTAATCAGGCCGACGCCGCGCACGATATATTGATCGGCGTATTTCTCAAGAATGTTGCCGCCGGCGTTCCGGTTGTTTTTTTCGATTGCCGTAAAAACTTCGGCAATCGTCACGGAATGTTTTAAAAGTTTTTCCGGCGATACAACCACGTCGTATTGTTTAAAATAACCGCCAAAGGAATTTATCTCGTTTACGCCCGGGACGCTTTTTAACAAAGGGTTCACCACCCATTCCTGCAAGGTCCGCAATTCGGTAAGGTATTCCTTTTTCCTGTCCGGTTCAACGGGCATTTTTCCTTGCAGGGTAAACTGATATATTTCACCCATGGCGGTCGCAATCGGCCCCATGGCGACCGACACGCCTTCCGGCACGTTCTGCCTGGCATCGGCCAATCGTTCGAAAACCAACTGCCGGGCAAAATAAATGTCGACGTTGTCTTCAAAAACAATCGTAACCAGCGAAAGGCCGAACTTGGTCACCGACCGTAATTGCTTAACATTCGGCAGGCCTCGCATCGACATTTCGATAGGGTACGTTACGCTGCGCTCTATTTCCTCGGCGGAGAGGCCGTCGGCATAACTCGCTACGTCAACCTGGATATTGGTTACATCGGGGAATGCGTCGATGGGCAGTAAAAAGTACGAATACGCGCCAAATCCTATAATAAACAGGGCGATGGCGATAACCAGTCCTCGTTGCTTGAGCGTTGCCGCTATTATTTTTTCCAGCATTTATTCTCCCCCCAGCAAGGATTTCAGGAGCTCGCTCTTTAAATAAAAAGCTCCTTTCACCACAACGGCGTCACCCTCGTTTATTCCCGTGAGTATTTCCACGAATTCATTTTGGGCCCCTCCTGTGGTCACCGGCGTTTTTTCGAAGGAAGTATCTTCTTTTTGAATAAAAACAAAATCGGCATTATCAATCTTTACCAATGCCTCGGCCGGGATCGTGAGCGCTGCCGCGGTGTTCTCATCCGTGATCCTTAATTCGCCGAACATCTGCGGTTTTAGTTTCCCGTTTGCATTGTTGAATTCGGCACGGATGGTAATGGTCCGTGTTTTTTCGTCAATAACCTGTCCGATATACGTGACTTTTCCGCTCAACGGCTCATGCGGATAGGCGGTAGCCAAAAAGTCGGCGGGGGCTTTGCCGTTTATTTTCCCTATATCTTTCTCGTAAATCTGACTTTCTACCCATATCGAATTCAAATTAACGATTTTAAAGGCCGTGGTTGCGGCTTCAATGAATTGTCCCAACACGACATTGCGTTCAACAACAATCCCGCTCAGGGGAGATTTAACCGCAAGCGTCCCGGAATTACGGTCCTCCGCAAGAGAGTCTTTATCACCGGTAACGTCGTCCACGCTTAACTCCACGGCGTTTATTTTGTTTTTCCAGGCATTATATTCGGCGCGGGCCTTTTGGAATTCGTTGAGGGTTTCAAGAAGGGTTTTTTGCGCTCCCACATTTTCCTCCAGCAATTTTTTCTGGCGCTCGTAATTTGACTTCTGGTATTCCAGATTGGCCTTGGCGGACAAAAACCCCGCCTTGATTTCGCCGATTTCCAGCCCCTCCACCAGCATCAATTCCTGCCCGGCCTTTACAATGTCGCCGGTCTTTACAAACACTTTGCAAACCCTTCCCGATACCAAGGAGCCCACCTGTGCCTCATTGTCCTGGTTCGCCGTTACTTTTGCCGGAATTATAAAAGTATGAACGAACGGTTTGCGGGTGACCTTTTCGGTTACGAGTCCGATTGCCTTGACCGATGCGCCCGACAACGTAACGACCGCGGCGCGGTTTGGTTGGTCGGATGCCTGCTCCGCACCGTTTTTTTCCGGTCCGCATCCCGCCAGGGCGGCTGCAAGGGAAAGCGAAGCCAGGATGCAGGAGGCCCTTTGTTTAATCATTGTAAGCTCCTCTTTATTTTAGTTTAGTGTTTTTCCTATCGCCTCTTCGATGGAGACTATCGAAAGATTATATGCAAGCAAGGCGTCGGCGTAATTGCCCCTTGAATTTATAAGGGTTTGTTGCGCCTGAAGAAATTCGATATAAGTAATTTCACCGGCTTCAAAGCTCCTGAGGGCCGTACGGAAAATCTCTTCCGCTTGCGGAAGAATCTCTTTTACATAAAGCCGGACTTGCTTTTCCTCATGCTTGAATTCCGAAAAAGCCGCCTCCGTTTTTGCATATATGGAATTTCCGGTTAAGTTAAGCTCCGCCTGTGCAACCAAAGCATTTGCGGATGCTTCCTGTATTTTCCCCTTTTGGTCCAGCATAAACCACAAGGGAACGCCAATACTCAGCGAAACGCCATAATAACCCTGAGGGTCTCCGCGTGATTGTTTGTTGAAATAGGCGAGATTAAAATTAGGAAGCAAACTTGACCAGACAAGCGATTTTTCACAGGAGCACAATCCATCACGAAGCGTATTTGTTTTAAGCAGCGGATTGTTGGCAACCGCTTCGTCGGACAATTGGCGCATGGAAAAATCGAAGGGAATATAGGCCAATGAGTCGGTGAGCAGAAAAGTCTTTGAGTCGTTTTTCCCGAATCCTAAGGCGACAGTAAGTTCGGCAAATGCCGCGAAAAGGTGGCTTTCTTGAATTTCGACGTTGCCGATGGCTTCGGAATGGTTGACCTGCGCGGTAAGTCTTTCAAGGTTCGACCCTTCGCCCACCTGCAAGCGGATTTGGGACTTTTTCGCAAAGTCTTGCGTAATGGCAAGGTTTTCGGCGGCGATTGCCAATTGCTTTTGCGCCGCCAGAACCTTAAAGTAGGCTTTTTTAATATCCAAAACCACGCCGAGTCTTGCTAATGCGAATTCGCTTTCGGCAATATCGTTTTCCATGGCGTATTTGGAACCGCGCAGAAAATAGTTAGACGGGAATTCCATGGTTTGGCTTATGCCGATGGTTTGTTCGCCGTAGTCGGCCAATTTCCGACCGGCGGGGATATAATCATTGGCAATAGAGATATCCACCGGGGCGGGAGACAGGGCGCTCCAAAATCTTCCTTGAGAGGCTTTAATTTTTTCCAGCGATGATTTTATTTGCGGATTATTTTTAAGCCCGATTTTAATCGCGCTACGGAGCGAGAGAGAGTCGCCCGAGGTTGCCGGTTGCGGGAATCCCACCGAATTTATCAAAAAACAAAGCCATAACGGAATAGCGGTAAGACTAATTCTCATAGCGCTCCTTTGAGAAAAAGAATAAAAACGGAAATAATAATGACGGCTACGTCAGGGAAAAAGAGTGGGCCGGAGAAAAATCAAATCCGAAGAATAGTAGTGGGAATATGGCGCGAAACCGATGGTTGACAAGGGGAATGCGATTCAAAATCGGGGCCGACCGGGAGCATGGCCATTATTATTGGCGGCGCCGGAGACAGTGCCGAATCAAACTGGTTTTGCCGGGGATTTGGCGCCGCAAGCGTAAGAGGCGCCCCGGTAGAATTGTTGGACGTCTGATGGCATTCGCAGGTGCAGGAAGATTCGTGCTCGTTATGAAAAACGGGTGCGGAGTTTTCCGGCACGTACCTGTCCGGCGGGCAGCACAGGCTCTCTAAGCAAGCGCCAAAAGCAGGGTCGCCGTACATGGCCCCGACCAGCGCCAAAAGAAAAAACAGGG
>JAQUMP010000133.1 GCA_028718065.1 Chitinivibrionales bacterium
CACAAAAATAAAGGGTTCGTCGTCGTGTTTCTCAAGAAACCGGTTCGGGGCATAGTTCATGATGGGCGTAAGGTCGCGGCCGCGCTCGCCCGAACCATGCAGGAAAACAATCAGCGGCCATTGCTTTTGGGGAGAATAGCTTTTGGGCACATAAATAATGTAATTGTCGGCAAATTCACCGGTCGTGGCCGGAAACGATCCGTACTGCAATTGTGACGCCGGAGCAACCGTTGCAAGGGCCAAGCAAAGCAGGAAAAGTTTTTTCATAAACGCCTTTTGGTTAAAGAAAATCATTTTATTATTTCTCCGGCCCACAACCGTTGCAGGAAGATATTCCATGGCAGGATTTCGATTCCATCGTCGGTTTTACGGGGCGCGGGATCGAGTGAGACGATAATCGAACGGCGCGGCTTAAATTCCTCGCGAAACGCGCGGAGCGATTTGAAATGGCGAGTGCGTAGAACATCGGAGGATTTGGCTTCGATTGCGATCTCTCCTTCGCCGATCACGAAATCGACCTCAAATCCCGTTACGGTCCGCCAATAGGAGAGCGGCGATAATTTTTCGGAATACCCGAGATATGCCGTTAATTCCATGAATAGAAAATGTTCGAATGCCCGGCCGAAAAGCTCGCTCCCGCGTTCCACCCTGCCGCGTTTAGCCAGGTGGGCGACGATGCCGACATCGAAAAGATAAAACTTTGGGGCATTTACCTGACGCCGCTTCGCCCGTTTTCGGAATGCCGGCAAAAAGCGGCCCAGAAGGGTGTCTTCAAGGATCTGAAAGTATCCTTTTATACCCATAGCCGACACGCCACAATCCGATGCAATACCGGCATAATTGATAAGTTCTCCATTTGTCAATGCCGCTATCTCCAGGAAGCGGCCGAAGGATGGAATGCTGCGGACAAGGGATTCCGCCACGATTTCGTTCTGGAGATAATCGGCCACATAGGATTGAATAAGGCGAGGCGCGTGCTCAGCGGAATAATGCCGGGGCAGAAGACCGTGATTAAGTGCCCGCTCCAAGTCAAAGCCGGGGATCTCCGGATAAACCAAGGGGAACAGCTCATACCGTACCGCCCGGCCGCCAAGCAGGTTTGCATGGCCGCGTTTCACCCTACGTGCACTGCTGCCACAGAGTATGAAACGAAGTTTTTCATTTTCAATCAGCCAATGGATTTCATCGAGCAGAAGAGGGACTTTTTGAACTTCGTCCACAATGATCGATAATGACTTATCGACTATTGCCCGGCACTCTTCACGAAATCGCGAAGGCGTTTGGGAAAAACGCAGGAACTGGTCGGATTGTAACAAATCGAAATAGGGCGAATTTGGAAATAATTTCCTTAATAAGGTGCTTTTCCCTATCTGCCGGGGGCCCCATAAAAAGCAGGTTTCAATCGATGATAAGCCAATATTCAATATGCGATTATACATGATAATCAAATATACAATATTGGATTGTCATGTATCAATTCTTTTTGTTTCGCTTCAATTAATCAAAGTTATGTCATTCTCAAATAAAATACTTGTCTTTTATCTTCTTTACAAACCCCTCTTTCATTAATTCCTTTAAAACTGATTCATATTCGCCGTTTCCGGTTTTTATTTTCGCTAATTGTTTAAAACTTCTTCCCGGCGAAGCGAGAAGCGTTTTTAAAATCTTGCCGCGCAGTTGACGGCGGGAACCTTCAAACTTGCTCTGCCGGGTATAATGGGCGCTTTTGCGGCCGGGATTGGGAATTTGTTTTTTGAGCATGGAACCATAATCCATGAGCGCCGAATAAAACCGGCAGGGGTTTTTGCGATCAAGGGTCTGCTCCAAAAGCGGTAGGATTTTATCGTCGGAAACGGCCGTTTTATCTTTAAAAAAATGGTCGATAAAAACCGCACGGATATTGGTTTCTATAAAAACCGTTGGTTGATTAAAAGCAAATGCGGTAATCGAGTTTGCGGTCGCCCAACCTATGCCCGGTAGTGTTTGTAAATCTTGTGGCTTGTCCGGAACCTTCCCGTTAAATTCTTCCATTATTGTTTGCGCGCATTTTTTAAGCAGGAGCGCACGTCGATTGTAGCCCATGCCTTGCCACTCTGCAAGCACCTTGGCCGTCGGCGCGGCGGCAAGCGACTTTACATCGGGAAATGTCCCGATAAATTGCGGGTATTTTTCAACAACGCGGTTTACCTGCGTCTGCTGCAGCATGATTTCGGAAATTAAAATGCAATAGGGGTCTTTGGTGTGCCGCCAGGGCAAATCGCGTCCCCATTTTATAAAATAAGAATAGATGGTTTTACGAAACCGGGCAATTTTTGCCGGAGAAAGTTTCATTTTGCTATTAAACTATAACGCGACCGCCTCCGTGGCAAAAAAATTAGCCTTTTGATGGTAATTGTTATTTTTGAAATCATATATTTTAAATCCCGATTGACATCTTGCTCAACTGCGCAGACAAATCAATGAAAAAAATAAAAACCCGCTTTCGCAAGCCCATCATGATTATGGGTTGCACCAGCGATGCCGGAAAATCATTCTTGACTGCCGGGATCTGCCGCCTGCTATCCAACCACGGCATAACGGTGGCCCCGTTTAAGGCCCAGAACATGTCCAATAATGCCGCGGTCACGGCCCAGGGCCTTGAAATCGGGCGCGCACAATATTTGCAGGCCCTGGCCGCGCGGGTCGTGCCGCACGTAACCATGAACCCCATCCTGCTTAAACCTACCGCCGATACACAAAGCCAGGTCATTGTCATGGGAAAGCCGGACAACGAAATCAGCGCGCTGCCCTGGACGGCGCGGCGGGAGCGGTTATGGCCTTATGTCAAGAAATCGCTTCACGCCCTGCTCAAGAAATACCACCAGGTCGTTATCGAAGGCGCGGGCAGCCCGGCCGCAGTCAACCTGCGCAAGGGCGATATCGTGAACATGAGCGTGGCGTTGGAGTGCGGCGCGGAGGTTTATATTGTTTCGGATATCGACCGCGGCGGCTCGTTTGCGCACCTTTTGGGAACGTGGGAATGCCTGGCGCCGCAGGAGCGAGCGCTTGTCAAGGGATTCATTTTAAACAAGTTTCGCGGTGATAAAACCCTGCTGGCCCCGGCGCCGGCCTGGCTTGAAAAAAAAACCGGCGTGCCGGTCGCGGCCATAATCCCCTTTATGGCGCATTGCCTGCCGGAAGAAGACGCTTTTCATGACCGCACCACCGCCCGGCCCGACACCATCAACATCGCCCTGGTCGGCTATCCGTTCGCCAGCAACCTGGACGAATTCGACGCGCTTAAAAATATGCCGGGCGTTACCCTGGCGCCTATTCGCGATTGTCAATTGCTCGCCGGCTTTGAGGCCATTATCCTGCCGGGGAGCAAAAACACGGCCGCGAGCCTGGCCTATCTGCGCGCAAGCGGCCTGGCGGCCCAGATCTGCCGCGCGGGGCAGCAAGGAACCATGGTCATGGGAATTTGCGGCGGTATGCAAATGCTCGGCCAAACAATTTCCGATCCGGCCGGGATTGAAGGCCGCGGCGAACAGGGTTTAGGATTATTGCCGATTGATACCATCCTAGAACCCGAAAAAATCACGCGTCAACGAACCATAAATTGGAACGGCCTTAAACTTAATAGCTACGAGATTCATCACGGACGGACAACGGCAACGGACCGGGTTGAAACTTTTCTTGAGGACGGTTTGGGGTTCCAGCGTGATAATGTCTGGGGCGCTTATATGCACGGTCTATTCGACAATGCCTCATTCCGTGCCTTTATTCTTTCGCGCCTCGGCTGGCGCGCGCAAACGCTCAAAGATTGGCAAACGGTAGTGGACGCTAACCTTAACGTTGTCGCTCAGGCAATAGAAGACAGCGGTTGGGATTTGTTAAAAAGATATGTTTCGGCTGTCTGACTTTTTTTTCTGATTTTTTCCGGTCTTAAAATCTCTCGTGCGTGGCCCCTGCGAGAAGATTCTTACCCGGCAAGAAGCTGCCAAGGGGCCTACGCTGAAAAGACCAAAAATTTATTTTGATTTATTATATTTTTTCTTCTTTAAAATCATAGGTAATAGAATACATATCGTCGGATTTTTTGGTGGTGACTTTGTACCCCGAATTGTAAAACACCGCGAGCATCATCTGGTTTTCGAGCAGGACCGAGGCCTCAAAACCCGTCACGCCGCGTTTACGGGCGATATCGGTTAAAATTTCCAGCAGGTCGGTGCCGAGGCCGCGCGCCTGCCAGTCGTCGCGCACCAGAAACGAAACCTCGGCCCGGTTGGTGGCCTGGTTTAAATAGTAATGTCCCACGCCGATGATCTGCTCCCCGCCGGTGTCCTTGGCAAGCGCGACAACGGCCATGTCCTTGGAAAAATCGATCGTGGTAAAATCCTGGATGAATTTATGCGGGAACGATTTGATCGGTTTAAAAAAACGAAAGGCGATGGAGCGCTCCGAAAGCGAGTAGCACAGATTGCGCAGGAGGGTGTCGTCGGTCGGGCGGATCGGACGGAAAAAAAGCTCGGTGCCGTCGTCGAGCGGCCGCCGCACCTCGTATTCCTTGGGGTACGCCAGCGCCTTGGCCGGCAGCTCCTTCTGGTGCGAAAAAATATAATGATGGTTCTTGGCTTCCTTTAAAATTTCGTTGCGGTAATCCGGGTGCGCGATTTCGGCCAGCGCCAGCACGCGTTCGCGGATATTTTTGCCGAACAGGTCGGCAATGCCGTATTCGGTAACCACGTAATTTACATCCGCGCGCGTCAGCACCACGCCGGCGCCCTCGGTGAGCCGCGGCACGATGCGCGAGATCGTGCCGCCCTTGGCGGTGGAAGGCAGGGCGATGATGGCCTTGCCGTCCTTGGCGCGCGCGGCGCCGCGGTTAAAATCAACCTGGCCGCCGAAGCCGCTGTAAAAGTTGTAGCCGATGGAATCGGAACACACCTGGCCGGTCATGTCCACCTCAATGGCCACGTTCACCGCCACCATTTTGTTGTGTTGACAAATAACAAATGGGTCGTTTACATATTCGGAAGGCCGGAACTCAAAGAGCGTGTTTTCGTGGATGTAGTCGTAGAGCTTGCGCGTTCCCAGGCAGAAGCTGGCGGTTATCTTGCCGCGGTTGATGGTCTTGCGGCTGCCGTTCACCGCGCCTTTTTCCACGAGCGGTATGATGGAGTCGTTGAACATTTCGGTGTGGATCCCCAGGTCGTTCTTGTTGCCCAGGTAGCGCAGCACGGCCTGCGGAATCGTGCCGATGCCCACTTCCACGGTGGAGCCGTCTTCTATAAGCGAGGCCACGTTGCGGGCGATGGCGTCGGTGGTAGGATCTTCGGCGGGCAGTTGATATTCGAGCAGCGGGCAGTCGCTCTGCACGAAAGCATCCACCATGTCCACCGTGATAAAGGAATCGCCGAGCGTGCGCGGCATTTTGTCGTTGACTTCCGCTATTACGATGAGGCTGTTTTCGACCGCGGATTTTACGATGTCGACCGAAATTCCCAGCGAAAAATTGCCATTGCGGTCGGGCGGCGCCACCTGCACCAGGGCCACGTCGAGCGGAATTTTGCCGGTTTTAAAAAGGTAGGGGATTTCCGAAAGAAAAATCGGGACGTAATCGCCGCGGCCGCGGGCGATGCCTTCGCGCACGTTGGGCGCCAGGAAAAAGCTGTAGGTGCGGAATTTTTTGCTCTGTTCCTCGCCGATATAGGGCGCTTCGCCCTGCGTAAGCAGGTGATAAATTTCGGCGTCGACGATATCGTTATGTTCGCTCACCAACTCCTTGACCAAGGTTTGCGGCTGGCCGCAGCCGGTCCCGATAAAAATCCGCGCTCCGGGCCGGACCTTGCCCAGCGCCTGTTGGGCCGATGTTGACTTGGCGGCATAGAGTTCTTTCCAGGCGACCATATTACTTAGGCTCCTTTGCGATGATAATCCGCGCGTCTACCACAAAGGTTTCGTCGCCTTGGTAGCCGACTTTGAGTGGATTGATGTCGATTTCCTCGATCTCGTAAAAATCCATGACCAATTGCGAGAGGCGCTGCATGTTAAGCACGATGGCGTCTATATCCACCGGCCGCTCGCCGCGCACGCCGGTGAGGAGTTTGTACGATTTGGTGGTCTGGATCATTTCGTGGCACTCTTCGGCCGTGAGCGGCGCCAGACTGAAGGTAACGTCCTTGAGCACCTCGACAAAAATACCGCCGAGGCCGAACATGATCACGGGCCCGAACTGGCGGTCTTTTTTCATGCCCAGGATCACCTCGCGTCCGCCAAGCACCATTTTTTCGATGAGTACGCCGCGGATTTCGGCCGTAGCCATCTTGCGGCCGATGCGCAGCATCATGAGCTCAAAGGCGTCTTCCACGGCGCCGCGGCTGTTAAGCCCCACCTTGACGCCGCCGATGTCTGATTTGTGAAGAATGTCCGGGCTCGATATTTTCATGGCCACCGGGTAGCCCATTTCGTCGGCGAAGCGGCCGGCCTCCGCGGCCGTGGCGGCCAGCGCGCCGTGCGGCACGTCGAAATTATAGGCCTTCATGATGGTCTTGGCGTCGATCTCTCCGATTTCGTAAAGCCCCTTGGCGCGGTAGGCGCGCATGATTTTAATGGCGGGGTTGCGGTTGACCGTAAAGCGCTCCACCACCCGCAGCGGCCGGGCCTTATAGCGGCTGTATTGAACCATTTCGAGCATGGCCTGCGCGGCGCGTTCGGGAATCGGGTACTGGGGGATTTTATTGCGCTCAAGGATCTTGACACCTTCGGAAATAATATCGGCGCCCATGAAACAGGCGAAGACCGGTTTAGAAAATTGTTTGGAAATCTGCACAATGGCGTTGGCCGTGGCGCTATCGTCGGTCATGGTCTGGGGCGTAAGGATAACGATAAGACTATCGATGTCGTCCGAGGCGAGCAGGATTTCGATGGCCTTGGCATAGCGCTCGCCCGGCGCGTCGCCCAACACATCCACGGGGTTGTGCGTGGAAGCGGCCGGCGGCAGGATCACGCGCAGTTTTTCTTCGAGTTCGGGGCTGAGCTTGGCGATCTTGAGCCCGGCCAGCTCGATGGCGTCGCTCATCATGATGCCCGGGCCGCCGGCATTGGTCACGATGGCCACGCGGTCGCCGGCCGGCAGGGGCTGGTAAGCAAAGGCCGTGGCAACGTCGAAAAGGTGGTCGATGTCCTTGGCGCGGATCACGCTGGTGCGGTTAAAGGCGCAGGTGTAGGCGGAATCGGCCCCGGCCAGACTGCCGGTGTGGCTCGAAGCGGCCTTGGCGCCGGCCTGGGTGCGGCCCGATTTAAAGATCACGATCGGTTTTATTTTGCCGACGCGTTCGGCCACGCGCATGAATTCCTGTCCGCGCGAAATTTCTTCCAGGTAGGCCGCAATGACCTTGGTCGAACCGTCGTCCTGCAGGTTCTGCAAAAAATCCACTTCGTCAAGCGTTGCCTTGTTGCCGATGGAGGCGAGCACCGAAAATCCTATGTTGCGGCTGGCGGCCACGTCCTGGATCGCGGTCACGAGCGCCCCGGACTGCGATACAAAAGCAATGGAACCGCTCTCGCCGAGCGCCTGGCCGAAAGCCGCGTTCAGCTTGTGGCTGGGATTAATGAGCCCCAGGCAGTTGGGCCCCATCATGGTTATGCCGGCGTTGCCCACGATCTGCGCGATCTCGTGCTGCAGCTTTTTTCCCTCAGCCCCTGTTTCCGAAAAACCGGCGGTAATGATAATGACCGCCTTGATCGATTTACTGATGCAATCATGGATGACGCTAATGACCTGTTCCCGCTTGACAACAATGATCGCCAGATCGATGGCCCCGGCGACCTCCTGCAGGTTCTTGCAACATTTTTTGCCGAGGATTTCGTCGGCCTTGGGATTAATCGGATAAATCGGGCCCTCAAATCCACCCTGGACCAGATTTTTAAGGACGGCATAACCGACTTTAAGGGGATCGCTCGATGCGCCGACAACGGCGACCGACGAGGGACGGAGCAGTTTTTCAAAACTCATATATGCCCAAAACCTTTATCAAAGATAAGAATTAAACTTTGTTGAAAAGGGCATAAATATACATCATTTCGATCGAACAATGTTTTATTGTACCTTTTTGGTACAATATTTTAAAGGCCTAAAGATGCTTTGCTAAAAGGATAGTTGGCCGTAGCTGATGTATGAGACCGGAAATTAAATTAATTGCTTATGCGCGCAGCATTCATACATTCACGCGAAATCGAGAAATACCATTATCCTGCCGATTGCCCGTTTAAAACGGAACGG
>JAQUMP010000134.1 GCA_028718065.1 Chitinivibrionales bacterium
ACGGAGGTGACATCGTAAAAAAGTATACCGGGCTTGGGAAAATCCGGGACTTTGCGGATGGCGGCATCAAGATTCATGACTGGGTCCTTTCTGGTTTTTCATGTCTTGGGAGGGCCTTTTTTCCTGTCAAGAAATTATAGGGCCCTTATAAAATATATCAAAATCGCCCAAAATAGTGCTTACCTTCATTCTATCGTTATGATAAACTATATTTTAAGGATTAAATCGCTTTTTTGTAATATATTTTTTAAAACAGGCCCATACCCGATGGCAAAACCAAAATCATCGACCTCGCAGTTTGTAAATCCTCTGAACGAGCGCTATGCCGGCCCGGAAATGTCGTATCTTTTTTCGCCGGACTTTAAATTTTCCACCTGGCGCAAGCTTTGGATTGCCCTGGCCCGCTGCGAGCGTGAATTGGGCCTCCCCATAACGGCCGACCAAATAAAAGAGATGGAAGCGCACATTTTTGATATCGACTATGAGCGCGTGAGAGAACTGGAGAAAAAAACTCGTCACGATGTCATGGCCCATATCGCGGCGTTCGGCGAACGCTGCCCCACAGCCAAGGCCATAATTCATCTTGGCGCAACCAGCGCTTTCGTTACCGACAATACCGATCTTATCCAACTTAAAGAGGCCGCGATTCTCCTGCTGCGACGCATGGCAGGACTTATAAAAATATTGCGCGATTTTTGCCTGCAATATAAAGATTTACCGACGCTTGGATTTACTCATTTTCAACCGGCGCAATTAGTGACGGTGGGCAAACGCGCGAGCCTGTGGCTGCTTGAGCTTTCCATGGATTTTAAGGCGCTGGAAGAATTTTCGCAGCGCATCGCGCTGCTGGGCGCCAAAGGCGCCACCGGCACGCAGGCAAGTTTTTTAAGCCTTTTTAACGGCCAAATGGATAAAGTTTTAAGGCTTGACAATATGGTGGCAAGCAGCATGGGTTACGCGGACGTACTGCCGGTTTCGGGGCAAACCTATACCCGCAAGATCGACGCCACGGCCGCGGCCTTAGTCGGCGGCGTGGCGCAGACCCTTCATAAAATCGCCAATGATATACGGCTGCTGCAGCATCTCAAGGAAATCGAAGAACCGTTTGAGCGCGAACAGGTCGGCTCATCGGCCATGGCCTATAAGCGCAATCCCATGCGCTGCGAGCGCATGACCGCGCTTGCCCGTTTTATCATGTCGCTCGTGAGCTCGCCCGCGCAGACAGCCGCGGAGCAGTGGTTCGAGCGTACGCTCGACGATTCCGCCAATAAGCGCCTTGCCGTTTCGCAGATATTTCTTTCGGCCGACGCCGCCTTGATAATCGCCTGCAACGTATGCGACGGGCTGGTGGTTAATGCCAACGTCATCCGCCGCCACATCGACGAAGAGCTGCCCTTCATGGCCACCGAAAATATTTTAATGGAGGCCGTCAAGCGCGGCGGCGACCGGCAACTCCTGCACGAACGCATCCGCAACCATAGTCAGGCCGCCGCATCCCGGATTAAGGAAGAAGGTAAAAACAACGACCTGCTGCAGCGCATAGCGGACGACCCGGCCTTTAATCTGTCCGCGGCGGAAATTGCGCGAACCTTGAACATCTCGGATTTTATCGGTTGCGCGCCGCAGCAGGTGGAAAATTTTATTGCATCGCATATCGACCCCTTGTTGGCGGAAGCAGGCAAAAAATATCCTGCACTTGACAAGGCGGACCTGACCGTATAACCGAGGATTTGCCCGTGCTGGTCGATTATCATCTGCATTCGCCCTATTGCGGCCATGCGCAGGGCAAAATAACCGAATACATCCAGAACGGCATTAACGCCGGGCTGCGGGAAATCGGCTTTGCCGAACACCTGTACCGCTACTATCTTTCCAAATCGCAACGCGGCCGTCATTGGGACTGGGGCATCAGCGCCGCCACCTTGGAGCGTTATGTCAACGAACTTTGCGAGTTGAAACAATTCTATGCCGGGGAAATCTGCATTCGCATCGGTCTTGAAATCGATTATGTCGAGGGCGCCGAAGACTTGATCGACCCCATCATCGGCCGCTATCCGCTCGATTTCCTGCTGGGGTCCATCCACTGCCTTCCGTCAATCGGCTGGAAACACCTTTCCAATTACCATCCTCCCCAGACCGGGCCGCTCTACCGCGATTATTTTGCCCTGGCGCTCGCGGCAGTCAAGTCCGGGATTTTTCAGTCCCTGGCGCATATCGATTTTATCTGGCGCTATACCAGCCTGCCCGAAAACCAGGGCGATTTCGTAAAAGCCGCGCTTGACAATGTCGTAAAAGCCGCGGCGGCGAACGATACCTGTATCGAAATCAACGCCAATGCCTATCTCTGGTCGCAGGCCCATGCCGGCGAGGAAGGACAGGAATTGTTCAGCGACCTGCTCAAAGCGGTCGTACGGACCGGCGTGCCCATTACCATGGGCTCCGACGCCCACTCGCCCGAGTCGGTCGGCAAAGCACTGGCCGAGCTGGCGGCAAAACTCAGATTAGTCGGAATCACCAAGGTAATGACCTTTAACCAAAAAAAACGTCTTCCGGTAAAGCTGGGATAATTTTTTAAGGCCCTTCTATGCGCCGCACGGTTTGTTTTGCTGTTCTGGGCCTGGTAATCATGGTGAATTCCTGCCGGGGCCAAGCGCCCGATGATTCGCTCCCGGTCGATAGCGTTAGTCAAGATGATTCCTTACTTTACAGGACCATAGCGCCAAATGTCTCCGCTCTTGTCGATACCGCACATCGCAACGATACGCTCACGGCCGACTCGATGAGGGCGCAAGCGGACAGCGGCGTGTCCGATTTCATAACTCCGGCGCCGCAGCCGCAACCCAAACCCGCCCCAAACGAAGAACCGGTCAAAGAAAGTGCGAAAGCATTTGTCAAGGCGCCCGCGGTTTTAAATCTTTCCCCATTTTCTTCCGACCGGGTGCACGCTTGGGGCGCATCGCTTGATTATTTCTCCTACGCGGAACTCAACGATTATTTCCCCCTCAATTACGCTCCATTTCAAATCCAGGGAGCTCCCAAGAGCACGGAATACGGCCTCATGTTCGGCCTTAACTACGAGGGCGCCCTGCGGCGGCATGGGAGCATGCTGCTTTTACGGCCCAAACTGGAAGTTGAGTTCGGTATTCATCAAACCTACGACGGCTCGACTCAGGCCTTGCCGATAATTAACGATCAAGGCGATACGATTGGGTTCCGGTTTCTTCCGGTCAAAATTTACAAAAGCAATTATTTCGTGCGGGCCGGACTCGACGCCGGCTATTGCCGCACCCGCGCGCTTGTGCCGTATTATCTTTATAGCGGCATAAAGGCCGGGCTCTGGTATCGCGATATGGTCGCCGACACCACCTCCTACAGTAATCAGATTACCAACAGCGAACTCTATTACTGGTTTTCCCTGCCGGTCGGATTGGCGTTTTCGGTACCGCTTTCGCCGACTCTGGCCGCGGGACTCGACGCTTCCTGCGACCTCATGTTTTTTGGACAAATGAAGGCGTACTTGTCGGCGTGGGACCCCGAAAGCACCTGGACGACCGTTTCGCCCGCGGTGACGCTGGGCAACCGCACGGGATACCGGCTGGAATTATCGCTCACCTATAAAACCGCCGAAGGCACCGTTTTTAAATTCGCGCCCTATTTTGCTCTTTACGCTTTCGGACGCAGCGAAAACGAAATTTCAAAAAGCTATGCCAACGGCGTCTACACGGGCCAGGGCAATGACATGGTTTTTTACGAACCGTCCAGCACGTCATGGCTGCTGGGCGTAAAGTTCCAGATCGTTTTTTTGTCGCCCCGCACCCGGACGTTGTGATTTTATTTACCGTCTTTTTAGGGTTTACAGCTTTAACGAGGACGGGTATCGGGAAATTTGCTTTACGCAAGCAAGGTATTTACCCAGGCCGGAAACTCCTGCCAAGGCAGGGCCGTAACGCCGCCCGGCAGCATCCGCCGTTCGTTTACACAGCAGACAATTGTTCCTTTGTCACCCAGATCGTTGCCCATCAGCAATTGCAACTTTGCAAGGTTTTCGCCGTGTTTTAAAGAGGGTGTGGCCGTCTGTTTTATTTCGACCGGAAAGATTTTTCCTTGCGCCTCGATAAGAAGATCTACCTCCAAACCATCGCTGGAGCGCCAGAAAAAAAGAGCGGGGCGAAGGCCCTTGGATACAAAAACTTTTTGGGCCTGGGTAACGATAAAACCTTCAAAAAAAGCTCCTCCCATGCTGCCGGCCCAGAGCGCCGAAGCGGATGGTTGACGCGTAAGATAAGCGGCGATCGCGGAATCAAGATAATAGATTTTGGGGGATTTGGTGAGCCGCTTTCCCAGATTGGATGAAAAAGGTTGCAGGATGGTAATGATATACGACGCCTGCAAAATAGATTGCCATTCCCGGCAGGTGGGCTGGCTGATGCCCGCGGTCCGTGAAATTGCCGCGAGGTTCACAGTCTGGCTGTGGCATGCTGCCAAAAGTCCAAGAAACATTTGGAAAAGTCCCAGGTTCCGAATCTGCGCAAGTTGACGAACGTCCCGCTCGATATATGTTTGCAGATATCCGGAGAGCCACAGCTCCCGATTTGCTTTACCGGCGATAATTGACGGATAGGCGCCATTCCACAGATGAAATTGGACCGATTCGGAAGCTACCTGCGCTGTCTCCGGAAGCGAAAACGGCAATAGTTCGAGAATCGCAACTCGTCCGGCAAGCGAGTCACTGATATTTTTCATAAGCTGGAATTGCTGCGATCCGGTCATAACATAGCGCCCTTTTATGTCCGGATCATCATCGATATGCATTTTTATATAGGAAAGCAAATTCGGAACGTACTGGATCTCATCCAGAATAAGCGGCGCTGCACCGAATTGGTTGAGAAAACCATTGGGATCCTGGGTTGCAAGCTCTCTTTGTAATGGATCGTCAAAAGTAACATATTTATATCTATTTCCAAGCTCTTTCTTAAGAAAAGTTGTTTTTCCGGACTGGCGCGGACCGGTAATTATTATCGCTGGAAATGAATTTAAGGCATCTGTAAGTGGTTGATATAAAAGCCTTTTTATGTACATATTGCAAAAATAAGATTCAATCTTATTTTTGTCAAGACATTTCGGGGCTTTTGCGATTAACGCTCTTGTGCACCTGCTTCTATGGAACCAATTATTTTAAACGCATGACGCCACACAAGCCTTCTTCCACAGTCAATCAAAAATCCGCCCTCCGCCTGCTTTTCAGGGAGCGCGAGCTCCTCGTAAAAAACCGGATCCAACTGCTTGCTAAAATAGAAGAAACCGGGAGCCTCTCCCGTGCGGCGAAGGCGGTAAAACTCAGTTACAAATCCGCGTGGGACACCATTGACGCCCTGAATAATATTGCGGAAAAACCGCTTGTCACCAAAGAAACGGGCGGACGGAAGGGCGGCGGCAGTTTCGTGACCGAATATGGCCGAGAGATTCTGCGGACTTATCACCGGCTCGAAACCGAATATAATTCGATGAATGCACAAGTGGGCGCCGGGTTCAACGGCTTTTTAAAAGCCGCCGACCTGCTTGACAAGCTCACATTCAAGATCAGCGCGCGCAACCAGTTTTACGGAACGGTTGAAAAAATAACCGAAGGGGTGGTGAACACCGAAGTCACGTTGCGCATCGGCAGCACGCTCACGCTTGCGGCCATGCTCACCTACGAAAGCGTAAAAATCCTCGGACTTAAAAAAGGTACGCCCGCACTTGCGGTTTTTAAAGCCTCCGCTCCGATTATCGTCGCGGCGGACCGACCTCTGCGCACCAGCGCAATCAATTGCTTCGCGGCAACGGTGGTCGAAATCCATCCGGGCAAGGTAAACGCCGAACTCAGGCTGCAAATAGAAAAAAACCGGATCCTGACCGTGATGGTTACCATGCAAAGCCTGCACGACCTTGCCGTAAAAAAAGGAAAGCGTTTTTTCGTTCTTGTCCCGCCATCCCAGATCTTGCTTGCATTGGATTGATTAACGACCCTGTCTTCCTGCCATGCGTTATTGTTGCAAACTATATCGTTATATATTAATTTATATAGCGATAGAAGCCAACCTGTTCCTTTTTTTCCCGGAGGATGTCATGCCGTTTCCCGTTCGCGTCTTTTGTGTGTTTTTATTAATGGGCATTTGCGTTGGTTTGGTATCGGCAGGCCCGCTCTTTACTTTTAACGACGGTAAGAGCAATCTCGAAATTACCCAGACCTACCAGGTTTGGGGCGCTTATACCAGATCGATCGACGACATTCCCGTAACCGATTCGCGCGCGGATTTATTTCTAAAACAAGGTCGCGCCGGTTTCAAAGGGCAAATAATCCCTTCGCTCACGTATTCCACGATATTTGCATTTGACAATCTCGGCAAAGACCAGTTTACCGGCAGCTTAGGATCGGCCCAGGCGACAACCAACAGCACCTTTTTATTATATGACTTTTATCTGACCTACGCACTCGACACTTCGTTTGCCAACCTCACGTTCGGCTATTTTCGTCCGCAAAGCGGGCACGAAAACATCGCCCCGGACGCCGGCGTTAATTCATTGGACAAAGCGCTTACCAGTCTTTATTTACGGCAATTTTTAACCGGACGGACCAGCGGTCGCGAAACTGGGATGAACCTCGGCGGTTTTTGCCAATATACTTTTTTAAGCGCCGCCTATAACGTGGGCGTCTTTGATCCTAATCAGCAGGCGATCGCCGGGACCGACGGCGGCGCCCGAAAATGGGCCCCTTTGACCGTTGGTCGCCTGGCGTTAAGCGCCGGTCAACCCGATATGCCGGGCTATCGGCTGTCGCCGGAGATCAATTTTTTCGGCAGCCGCGCCGGTGTTACGCTGGGCGCGCATTATGCCTACCAAAACGCGACCGACGAAACCTGGGACACCAGCGCCGTAAAATATAATGCCGTAAGCAAGGCTTATTCCGGTGCGGTAAAATATGTCGGCGGGTTTAAAAGCAATTCATCGTACGGGGTCGATTTTGTGGCGAATTTTAAAGGATTGAATCTGGACGGCGAATATGATTTTATGGCGCGCGACCTGAATGGCGCATCGTTCCATCACGATTCCATAACTGTGGCCGCCGTTGACTATCGCGATAAGGCGTACCATCTGCGTGCCGGATATGATTTCCCGATCCTCAAGGGCCAGTTTCTCGAACCTGCCCTTATGTATACCAAATTTATCGGTGATTCAAAATCGGCGGTATATCCCAACGGGCTTGACCAAATCATCGACGCCGGAGTGAATTGGTATATCAAGAAAAATTCCCTTAAGATTGCGCTCCATTACCTTCATCAGACCGGACAGGCGATATCAAATTATGAACCTGCCGCGCCGACAGCGACCAAGGAGACCGTGCGCGGCGATATGGCGGCGATTAATTTCCAAATTCAGATATAAAATTGCCAAACGGGTATCAACGGAGCAAAAAATATGAAAACCACCCAGATTGTCCTGTTGATTATTGCCCTGCTGATGCATCCGTCCGTCGCCCAGATCACGGTGGCAACGGCCGCGAATATGCAATACGCCATGGAAGATTTAAAGAACGTCTTTACAAAATCGACCGGCGTAAAAGCGGCGGCCGTCTATGGCGCCTCCGGGAACCTGCTGGCGCAGATAAAAAACGGCGCGCCGTTTGATCTGTTCGTTTCGGCCGACGTCGCCTACCCGGATTCGGCATTCAAGTGGGGCTATGCGGCCGCAAAACCCAGGATTTACGCCTACGGCGTGCTCGTGTTCTGGACCATGAAAGACCTTGACTTAAAAGAGGGGTTTTCGGTTCTTTCCAATAGGGCCATAAAAAAAATCGCCGTCGGCGACCCGGCCGTAACGGTTTACGGCCCGGCGGCCATAGAGGCCCTAAAACATGCCGGCGTTTACGATGCGGTAGTATCCAAATTAGTCTTCGGCAATAACATCAGTCAGGTTTCCCAGTATATCGCCACCCAGGCCGCGGAGATCGGCTTTACCGCAAAATCCCTGGTCTGCGCCGGGCCGATGGCGGACAAAGGGCATAGCCTTGATGTCGACACAACGTTTTACGCGCCCATCGCGCAGGCGGCGGTTATACTTAAGTATGGCGCGGACAATAACCCGCAGGCCTCAAAAAACTTTTACGGTTTCTTATGTACGGAAAAAGCGCGCAAAATCCTGCAACGATACGGCTACAAACTCCCTTAAACGGTTGCTTGACCCATGAATGATTTTGAACCTTTTTTTTTAAGTTTAAA
>JAQUMP010000135.1 GCA_028718065.1 Chitinivibrionales bacterium
CTTTACGTCTTTGATTGTGCCGGCTTCCACCTTGGCCGCCAATTCTTTAAGCTCATTGCCTGCCGTATCAAGGTCGGCCTTTGCAATGTGTTCCATATGCGCCGCCTTAAGCCTTAAAAACGAACCGGCTTTTCGTATTTCGGAAGCGGCCCCGGTGCGATCGTTTTCCTGCAGTTTTGTTTTTGCTTTATCGGAATGATAAGTATATTCTTTCTCAAAAAGCGAATCCGCCCTGATTTCAACCGGGGGCATTGCATATATATTATCAATGGGTACGGAAGTCACCGACGGGGCGGCCGTATCGACAAGCGGGAGCATGGCATACTTATTGTCAATAATCTTTATCACCTTGTCCGTTGCGGCGTCAAGCTTCTTAAGATCCTTAAATCGGCCGGCGGCCACGTTGTCCGACAGGACTTTAATTTGTTTTGCCGCCGCGGCGATACGATAATTCTGGAAAAGTAAAAACGAATTACCCAATTTCAATTCAGCGGAGGCTTTCGTGTAGTCGCCGCTTTTAAGGTATTCCTTGGCAAGTGCAAAGTGGTACTTCGGCGCATCCAGCCAGACGGACCAATCGGCGGCATCGATGGGCGTCCATGCTTCGGATTTGGCGCCGGCTGTTTTCACCGTGGGTTTCTGTTCGGCGGAATCAGCGGAAAAAACAACGGTGGAAAGAATAATAGCTGCAATGGAAAAAGATTTGATGGATACCATGATGGAACCTCCTTGTTGAATGTTTGCGCACCTATTTTCCGGATTGCGGTATTCCGGCAAGGTCGCCGATAACGTTGACAAGTTGCTGATTCGCCGGAACGATGATTTTTGCGTTGTTCTGGAGCGCGAACTGGGCCGTTTCCAGCCTTTTTAATATCTGCGAATTTCCTACGAAATATTTGTCGGCGGCCTCGTTTACCAACCGGATCGCTTCGGCCTCTCCTTCGGCGCTCAGGATTCGGGCTTGCCGCACCCCTTCCGCCTTTTTTATCTCGGCGCGTTTTATGCCGTCCGCCGTGGTCTCCGCTGCGGTCGCAAAGTCGACCGCGGCGATCTTTTCGTTTTCGGCCTTTACGATCTTGTTCATGGTGTCCTGGACGTCTTTGGGCGGATCGATTTCCTTTAATTCCGCACGCACGATATCAATACCCCAGTGCGTAGTTTCCCGGATAAGGATTTCATGCAGATCTTTGTTGATTCTGCCGCGTTCACTGTTGGCGGATTTAAGCGACATCGTGCCGATGATGTTTCTGAGCGTACTGCGGGAAAGATTTACTATTTGGTAACTGACATTATTGACATTGTACTGCGAGTTTTTAACGTCTTCTTCTTGGTCTTTAACCTTGTAGTATATCTGCGCGTCAACCATCGCATTCAGGTTGTCGTTGGTAATAATCTCCTGTGGATCGGCATTCACCAACTGCTCCGTTATATTCACCTGATACATTTTGTCGGCAATCGGAATGAGCCAATGAAAGCCGGGACCGGCAAAGTGATGGTATTTTCCCAGACGCTCGACCAGGCCTCTGCGCGTAGGCCGGACGATTTTTATCCCCGTAAGAAAAAGAAAAACAACAATAATGCCTAATACCCAAATCCAGGTTGACGCCTGAGCTTGCATAGAAATCCTCCTCCTGCGATAAAAAGTGTATTTTATTTTTCAGTATCACGATTCAGCGTTGAAAAGCAGATTCAATAATAATGTTCCAGCCTTTTAACGGGCAAATGATACGTGGAATCAACTGCAACACCAACAGAAAAACAGCAAGAATTGCGCCATTGCCGTTTATAGGCCCAACACCAGATACAAATATCCGTGCATTCCGGGTAATTCTCGTTTGTAGGATGGCCTTTATCGATAATGGGAATTGTTTCGCAATAACGGAAATGATGAATCACATAGCCCGCGCATTTTTGGCGATAAACAAACGGTCATGGCATATCACCGTCCAATTTTCTTTTCGTGGCGGCATGTTGATTGCTGAAAATATTACCGGAGGGAAGATAACGTATGAAGTTTAATGGAAATCGCCGGACTATGAAAATCGGAATCGCCGCCGCACTATTTTTTACGACAGTATCTTCTTTCAACTGCTTTAAAGGTTCTATCCCGGAATCGCCGTATATAAAAACCATTATAACCGAGCAGGATTTTAGGATGGTTCTTGACAGTGCTGGTTCGCGGCTGATCATTGTTGACCTCTATGCAGACTGGTGTGGCCCGTGCAGAATGCTCCATCCAACGCTGGATGCTTTAGCCCAAAAATATACCGGCAAAGTTGCTTTTTACCGGGTGAATGTTGACGCCAATCCCAAGATCGCAGCGGCCTTTGGCGCCAACGGCATTCCATTTGTTGTGTTCATTAAGGAAGGAAAGACTGTTGCGTCGCTGGTTGGCCTCAACCCTTCGGATTCGTATGAAAAAGTAATTTCAACTTATGGTCCAATTTGAAAAGGAGATCGTATGGCTTATTACTACAGCAAAACAATTTCCGGGTCATTCAACGAGATTATTCAGCGGGTGACCGATGCTCTTAAAAAAGAAGGGTTCGGGATACTAACGCGGATCGACATTTCCAAAACCTTAAAAGAAAAACTCAATGTTGATTTCCGCAATTATACGATTCTTGGCGCGTGCAATCCGCCGTTTGCATATAAGGCATTGCAGGCGGAAGATAACATCGGCGTAATGCTGCCGTGCAATGTTATCGTGCAGGAAAAGGAGATGGGGAAAATAGAGGTGGCGTCGATAGAACCACAAACATCTATGCAAGCCGTAAAAAATCCTTCACTCGAAAGTATCGCCGTGGAGATACAGAGCAAATTGCACGCGGCAATCGATTCTCTGCAATAACTCAAATTTTGTTTTATTAAGCCAGATCCATGCGATAGAGCGCCAGCTCTTTGAGTTTGAGATTGTTTTTTGCCCGCCGGGAGGCAAGCCACAGCCCGACAAAAAAAACGACAGGGCCAGCATCACGCCATAAGAATGATTCGGAAAGCCGAAAACTTTAAATACGATTGAATACATAAGAGCGGACGAAAAGTGTACCGTTTTCCTTGTTTTACCTCAAGGAAAAGAAATGTATTTTATGCGTTGAATTATGGTTCGTTTATATGGGGGACATCATGAATGCTTTATACCGATTTGGGATCTCGCTTGAAAAAAGCCTGCTTGATGCCTTTGACAGGGTTATTAAAACAGAAAATTATCAGAACCGATCAGAGGCGCTTCGTGATTTGATCCGCGAGAAACTTCTTCAAAAAAAATGGATAGAAGGCGGCGCGGTCGCAGGCGCCATTGTCATGACTTACGATCATCATAAGCGCGAGCTTGTGAATAAAATGCTGGATATTCAACACGATTATCACGACACGATTCTCTCTACCCAGCATGTGCATCTTGACCATAACCACTGCCTTGAAGTTATCGCCGTGCGGGGAAAAGCGCGTGATGTTGAGCGCCTCTCAAATAGCCTGAAGTCCCAGGTTGGCGTCAAGCATGTCAGCCTTAGCATTTCGGCAACAGGCGAAGAATCCCGGTAATGCTTTTAATTCTCCCTGTAAGCCCACAATAAAAGCCTTGCCTTTTAAGTGGCACGAAAATAATATTAGTAACACAACACATTTTTTTTTGCCTTATTGTGGCACGATAAATAAATACGTGCTACATCAGCCAAAGAGAAGGTGGACAAAACATGCATATTCCAGATGGTTATTTCGGGCCGACTACGTGTATCGCCGGATTCGCTGCAATGATCCCGGTCTGGGTAATTGCCTCTAAAAAGGTGAAAAAAAAACTTCAAGTAAAACAGGTTCCGCTTTTAGCCATTGGCGCAGCGTTCAGTTTTGTGATTATGATGTTCAATGTGCCTATACCTGGAGGAACAACCGGACATGCGGTTGGCGCTGTCCTGGTAGCAATCTTACTTGGTCCATGGGCAGCTGCCATTGCGGTGACTGTTGCATTGGTTATACAGGCAATGCTTTTTGGAGATGGCGGTATCACGGCAATTGGCGCAAACTGCTTTAACATGGCATTTGTATTGCCTTTTATTGGATACGCAGTGTATCGCATAATAAGCGGCAAAAGTGAAACCACATCAAAACGGAGAGTAATTGCAGCGGGAGTTGCCGGCTATGTCGGTCTAGTAATGGCATCATTATGCGCAGGAATGGAATTTGGAATACAACCATTGTTGCACCACACTTTATCAGGCCGGGCTCTGTATTGTCCTTACGGATTGAAGATTGCTGTCCCGGCAATGGTTGGTGAACATCTGCTTTTTTTTGGATGGATCGAGTTGATTGTAACCGCGCTTGTCGTTAAATTTTTGCAGAAGCAGGAGCCTGGACTCTTACGTACAGGAATGGAGGCTTCTCAATGAAGACCAAAAATAAACTTTGGATTGGGCTGGGTACGCTTGCAGTAATATCACCAATTGGTCTTTACTTGCCGGAAAAATTAAAAGCCGGAGATGCTTGGGGCGAGTGGGGTCCAGACAAAATTAAGGAACTGGTCGGATATATACCAAGTGGATTTGGAAAATTATCGTCGACATGGAATGCAGTAATGCCTGAATATGCTTTTAAAGGGTGGGAAGAAAAAGGACTTTGGCATCTTAGTTTCGCTTACATTATATCTGCGGTGATTGGCGTTGGCCTTTGTGTTGGAGGGGTATATCTTCTCTGCAAATTGCTTGCAGGAAAAGAGCGATAGCCTGAAATTCCTTGATAGGCCTGGAAGAACAATAAAAAAACATAAGCATTGTAGTCAACTCACCACACACAAATAACACATTGATATAGTTTATGTTATAGAACATTGTTTCCCTTTTTAGTTTTCCTGCAGAAAAGTTGTAGTGAAATCACTACACCAGTTTCTATTAAATTTTTAAGTACTATTGTCGTTAAATAATGATTTTTAATAAGTTACAACCTGTGGCACGGGACTTGTTTTATACTATTGCCGTTAACAAAACCGCGTCCGGACAACTCGGTTGAGAAACAGAAAGATCTATAAACTTTAAAAAGGAGTGGTGTTATGAAACGTCTCATTGTTGCCCTAACGACTCTCGCGTTTGTGTTTGCGGTGTCTGCCCAGACCAAAACGGCCACAGCAACGGCCAATGCCGGTGATCTTGAGGCCCTCAAAATTCAGTTGCAAGCCCAGATCGGCGGTAAGCTGGACAATCTTTCACCTGAAATCCAGAATAAGCTTCAGGAAGCCAAGCAGGCTGTGGAAGCTGCCCGCAATCAGTTTAAAAACATGAACCAGGGTTCCGTTGATGCTGCCAAGACGCAGGCCCGTACCAATGCTGATAAGGCCTTGGGTGATGCGATCAGGGCGATGGATCAGGTTTGTGCACAGGTCAAGACTGATGTAGAAAAAGCCAAGACCGAAATCCAGGCCCAACTGCAACAGAGAATTGACGAAGCCGTCAAACTGCAGACCCAGAGCCGTCTGCGTGATGGTTCCGGTTCGGGCACCGGTTCCGGCCCCAAGGCCGGTAACTAACTCCCGTCCCTGCCACTCATTTGCACCGATGGCGCAGACTGGGAAGAGAGAGGGGTAAAACCCTCTCTCTCATTTGTCAACCAATAGGACTCCGTATGAAAAATCAAAGCATATCCCTGACCATCCTGTTCGGGTTACTAATCGCAATAACCGTAAACGGCCAGGAAGATACCAAGGCTAAAAAAGCCGATGCGAACGAAGTTTTTAATTCCATCATGCTCAATATGCCTGCGGACATGAAAGCACGGGTTGATTCCGCATCGGTCACACAGCGCACACTTAAAACAAAACGCACGGCGGGTGTAAAAAATTCCACACAGGAAAAATCTTTGCAGAAAAATAAAAATATCGACAATCGTGACATCAGCCTTGATAAATTACCCGCATCTGTCCGGGAAGAAGTCCAGAAAACTTTAAAAGAGCTTGAAAACAGCCAACGGGAAAGGATGCTCGAATTCAAGGAAAGTAAAGACCAGAAAAACGGTAGGTAACCGTTCCAAGTCCATCGGTGCCGACAAACAGGATAAATGCCATTTTTGAGAAAGGCTGGGAATTATGCTTCGAAATTATATTTACCCCGTACTTTTTGCCATACTGGCAATCCAATCTTTTGCCGCGGCCGACATGACCGTCACCAACACTTCCCTGGGAATTTCCGCTTATCTGCCGGACAACTGGATTGTAACCCAGGTAAACGACTCGTACGTTACATTTACAGATACGACTTTTACCTATGGCTCGCAGATCGCTATAAAAAAGTTTACGCGCAACCCGGCAGATTACCTCCTGCCAAACGACTGGACCAGAGCGCATGTTATCGCGCATCTGTTGGTTGCGCAATACTCCTATGACCCGTTCGGGGCCGTGCTTTACTTTGACTCTTCGGCTACGTGTGTGCAGGATTCTTTGTGGGCCCCGGAACTGTTCTGTGAATTTTACACCATAGATACAAATCTGGGTTCGTGGGATGAATACATGCGATATGTGGCCGTGGGCAATTATGGTTACGAATTATACGCTCTCGGTGATACGGCCGATATGAAACAAAACATCGGCATGTATATGGCTATTATCCGTTTTGTGCACTTTACCCGTTCCTCAGCGACCGTTTTAACGCAGGCCCCCGCGACCATGCGCAGATCCTTTGCCGCCGCACGCGCAGGTCAGCCGGCCTCCGACATGTACGATATTCTGGGAAAACGCGTCCCGGAACGTCATCGCGCCAACGGGATTTATTACCGACCGGCTTCCGCTTCTCTTACCATTAAAGTAAAATAACGGGAAGGGAAAGGCCCGACAACCTCGGCCCTTTCCCGTACATTTTTTTTGCAGGCGTGATCCCTATGCGCAGCCGTTATCATATATGTTGTGGGCGATTTGCCGGAGCGCTCTTCGGCATTGTTTTATGCGGCGCAGTCACCCTCCATGCCAACAGTAAGCCAGGCTTTTACGCGACGTTTAATAAAGGAGTGGCATTTCTTAACCAAAATAAATCCGACAGCGCCATTTCATATTTTGTCAAAGCATTTGCGGAAGGGCTTTCGCGAGACAGTCTGTTTTATTTCTGGTCCGAAGCCATGTTGCAAAATGGGGTCTTGGACAGCGCCCTGGCCGCCAACTTTATGGTCTCGGTCACGCACACCGGCCGTTTTAAGATGAATGTTTTGCTGCAACGCCATACGATTTACAGCCGTCTGGGATGGAGTCGGGACGCGGCACGCCTCCGCGACACTATCATTGCCTTGCCCGAATATCGCCGGTCATTACTGTCTCCGGATTTTGATATTGGCCTTACTGCGGGATACGGTCGGGAGGAACGCCTTGCAGATACGGCGCGGCCCTGGGGTTTGGGCGGCGGAAGCCCGCTTAAAAGTTTTGAAAATAGTTTTTTTGGGCTTTGCGACGTTCGCTCAACATTGAGATTTGGCCTTGGCAAACTCCGCGGAGCGACCGGAATTGCCGGATCAATCATGCGCAGAACGTATGATCTTAATTCAACGGTCCGCGCCGGTGATTCAACCGATGTGACCGGATCACTTTTTGCATCGGCTGCGGGCAAATCGTTTGCGTCAACCTATAATCTTTCTTTAAACCGGCGCTGGGACGACAGCCTTTTTTTAGGCAATAGCCTTGAAAGCGGCGTCTCTGGATCCGGTGCGTGGCTTCCTACGCTCTGGGCTGGAATTTCGGCACAGGTGAACACGCGCGGGGCCTATGCAAATTCCCACACATGGCTTTTTGCGTCCGCACGGCAACCGCTGGCTAAACAGGTCAAATTGGATTACTTGTTTTTTGTAAACGTGTCTCATGAAAATCCCTCGGAATTCGGCTTTGCCCTGGACACCATGCATGTTCTTTCGGCAGCGGATGCGCGGCGGCCTTATCCACTTTTTTATACCAACACTACCAACTCCGTGATTATCGACACCTCTTTTTTACGAGTTATTACCGGAGCGCTACGGAACGATATTATCGCCTCGGGCCACGATACGCTCATAACGGTCGGGCTAAAGCTGCCCTACTCCAGCGTTCTGATTAATCCCAAAACATCACTTACCATTCAATGGGCTCTGCCGGTCACCGTTGGATTGTCCTGGAGATTCAACTATTTCTGGGAACCCTACGAATGGGACCAGATTTTGCTCAACGCACACTACCTTGTCTACAGCCGGGCGGATGGGGCTTGGTATGTAATGCCCGCAGACCCAATGATG
>JAQUMP010000136.1 GCA_028718065.1 Chitinivibrionales bacterium
ATTTAATCCGGTTTTTGCCTCGCTCACCATGACCACCAAAGATATCCATTCCATGGAAGGCGGCAAAGATTGGTTCGACCACTTTAAAGATTTTTACCGCCGGCTCCTTAAAACCGTGCTGCACCACCCCTGGATCCTGGCGATTCTCTGCCTCTCCTTTGTCATCACCGGTATCTGGGCCTATGGCAAATTCGGATCGGGCGTGGTTTTTTTCCCGATTGTCGAACCGGACGTGGCTTCAATACAAATTGAAGGACCGCTCGGGCAGGATATTGCCATTACCGATGCGACGCTGCAGATTCCGGAGCGCATCGCCATGGCCATGCCCGCCGACATTTCCTCGGTCGCGACCGTCAGCGCGGTTGTCGGCTCAGGCAAATCCTCCAGAATGTCAGGCAGTCAGTCCGAGAGCAATAAAGGATACCTTGATCTTGTATTTGCCGATTATGAGAAGCGAAAGGTGTCTCCTTATAAAACCATGAGCTGGCTGGAAGATACGCTGCCTTCGCTTGTCCCCGGCTGGAAACTGCAGGTTATTAAGCAGGCCATGGGACCTCCCACGGGAATGCCCATCGAACTGGAGGTCGGCGGCGATAATTACCAGGAACTGAGCCGGCTGGCCGACAGCCTTAAAGCAATTATCCGCCAGGTTCCGGGCCTTACCAATGTCACCGACGATTACGATCCTGCGCGCCCCGAAATCCGGGTGAATGTGGACCGTGAACAGGCAAAGCGCTTGGGGTTTTCGACCGTGGATGTGGCCTCGGCTGTGCGTGGGGCCATTTACGGAACCGAAGCCGGCAAATATCGGGTGGGCAAGGATGAGTATAAAATCATGGTCCGCCTTGCACCGCAGATCCGCGAAAATCTTAACGGGCTTAATGAAATCGTGGTTACCAAGGAGGGCAAGGAAGCACCGCTTTCCAGCGTCGCGGTCATCAGCCAGGGCGCCAATATCGCCTCGATAAAACATATCGACGGTAAACGCGCCATTCAGGTCTCGGCCGAACTGGCGCCCGGCCAGAAAGACGAGCGCGGGCCTAAATCTTTGGCAATGGCTGCCATCAAAAAAATAGTGCCCCCGAACGGCTATACGATTTTACCCGGCAGCGGCAACCGCATGCAGGCGGAATCACAGAGTTTTCTGGTAAAAGCGTTCTTTATCGCCATGGGGCTTGTTTTTCTGACCATGGTATTCCAGTTTAATTCGCTCTTTCAGCCGTTTTTAATTCTTTTCGGCATCCTGCTCTCGCTTGGCGGTGTTTTCTGGGGGCTCCTTATTGTCAATAAATTCAGCGACGTTGTCAATTTTATCACGGGCGGGGCTGCCGGCCTCTCCAATGTCACCTTCGCCATTCTCATGAGCGGTGTAGGTGTGATCGCACTGGCCGGCGTGGTCGCCAAAAACGGGATCGTGCTCATCGATTTTATGAACCGTTTGCGCTGCTGCGGACGTACCCTGGAAGACGCCGTTATCGAAGGCGGCGCCACGCGATTACGCCCGGTGCTACTCACGGCCATTACCGCCATGATCGGGCTTCTGCCCATTGCAACGGGCGTGGGCATAGATTTTCTGCACCTGGGAATTGTTACCAAATCGTCAACCACGCAGTTCTGGGCGCCCATGGCCTGGGCAATTTTCTGGGGCCTGCTCTTTAATACGCTTCTGGTCCTGGTGGTAACACCGACATTTTATTACGCCTGGGAAAACTACCGCGCTAAATCCCATGCAAAGAAAACCGCAAAATAATTTTGCGGTTTTCGCTTTCTTATAACCGTTTTAAAATAATACAGTTATATAAAATATTATATTGAATTTTTGTATCCAAAATATGTACAATTAATGCATAATATCATGTTTTTTTGAACCTTTTTAACTACATTGTAAAGGAGGAATATGGTTTATTGTCATTCTCTTAAAATAATTTTGCGATAAAGGATTAAGCGCTTGATTCGTTTTGTAAACTTTACCTCGCCCTGAAATATGAATATGCCCGATAATAAAGAATTTCCGGTCTTGAATACGAATTTCGGTACAAGCCCAATGCACCCGCTGGTGATTTTACCGAATGGCTCCGAAGGTACTAATCTTGGATCGGGCACCATCGTCTCTCTTCTCGGTGAAGGCGGCGGTGCGCTGGTGTACGAAATTTGGAACGAGCGCCTCGGTGTTAAACGCGCTGCAAAACTTTTAAAGCCCTCGTCCACGAGTTCCTCGCGCGACCGCTTTGAATCCGAAATTAAAATCACGGCCTCGCTCAAGCATCCTAATATCATCGAAATCCACTCGGTGGGCGAATGGCAGGGATTGCCCTATATAGAAATGGAAAAACTGGAAGGCTCTACCCTTGAGAAATTCATTAAAACCCGGGGAGCGCTGCCGCTGGAAATGGCGTGCGCCATCGGCATTATCATATTGCGCGCGCTCACCTTTACGCATAATCATGAATATCTGGTAAACGGCAAAAAGCATCGCGGCATCCTGCACCGCGACCTTAAACCCGCCAACATTATGCTCTGCGACAATGGCGCCGTTAAACTCATGGATTTCGGCATCGCCCGGCCGGTGGACGCCCCGCGGCAGACCATTGAAGGCAGTTTTTCCGGGTCACTGCCCTATGTTGCACCGGAGCAGCTTCTGGGCGAGCCCATCGACGAGCGCGCCGATGTTTTTTCGTTTGGCTGCGTGCTTTACGAAATGATAACCGGCAAGGAAACCTTCGGCGAAAAAACCCTTACCCGGCTGGTTGCGGACCGTTCCAAAAACAATTATATCCCCATAACCTATTTCGGCATAAAAATGCCGCCTAATCTTGCCCGGCTCATTACTAATTGCCTCCTTCAGGAAAAAAACCGCCGCATCCAGAGTTCCACCGCGGCGCTCGTGCAGCTCGAAAAAATCTTCGAACGGATCACCAGCAACACGCCCGAAGAAGTCGTCAAATTATTCCAATCCACCTTTCAACAGAAACAAAAAATCAAGCTCAAGAAGAGCCCCTATGTTTTCCAACGAGTCTTTGCCGTAACCGCCATAATGATTGCTTTGGGCGTGTTATGTTTTTATTTCTTTGAATTGCGCCAACACCATGTTTTTGAGTCCCGGCATACGTCCCGTATAATTGTTCCGGAACAAGCGCCGCTCAGCGCGCCGAGAGCAACCGGTCCGGCGCCGATATCCGCTCAAGCCGGCGTTCCCATTCCTCCATCCTTAACGTCCGTCTCGACCAAGGCGCCTCCAAAACACCTTACTCATCCGGTTTCCGGTCAGAAAACAACGCCTGCACCCCGCCCGGCGGGCATCGCCCTGCTTGAACGCCTGTCAGTGCAATACGGCACAAAAGATGTGGGGAAAATTTTTGAGCATGAAATCGAAAACGGCAATTTTACCGGCGGCCTTGCCCTCTGGGACAATCTGATCCCGGCCCAGAAAAACTCAAGCCGCCTGTTACTTTACAAAATGCGTGGCCTTAAAGGGGCGCGCAACGAAAGCGGCCTGGGCCGGTTCTTTAATACCACCCAGGTGAACGACGCTGAATATTATTTTACCCAGGCCCAATTTAGCTTCGGCCATGGGCGCGTCGAGGCCGCGCTGGAACAACTTAAAAAAGTTACCAGCGCCCCCGCGGAACTGGCCGACAAAGGCGATTTGGAGCGCTCGGCCGCCTGCCTGACCGCCCGCTGCCGTTATAAGCTTTTCTCGACCGTTTCATCCGAAGAAAACCGGCAGGCAGCGCTCGAAAGCTGGGGCAATGTTAAATACCTTTTCCAAAAAAATCAAACGGACGAATGTTATCGCGAAGCCAGTTCCTATATCCGACTTTTATCAAATACGCAGCCGTAAGCAACCATGATCACAGGCACTTTTTTTTCGGCTGAACGACCGAAACAATTATTTAAAAATATTCCGGCGCTGATTCTGGCGCTGGGCATTTCCGTCTCTGCGGCGTACGCCGTGCATATCGATTCACTGGCCGGTCCCCTGCCGCCTGCCATACAAAACAACGGCGGATGTTATCTCGTGACCGGCGATATTATCGTCGTTCCCGGTTCAACGGTTACCATCGACCCGGGCGTGGTTTTTTTGTTCAAGGACTTTACCGGAATGCAAATCCACGGAACATTGCTTGCCCGGGGAACTTCGGAAAACCCGGTCGTTTTTACCTCTAAAAATGATCGGCATTACGCACGGCTCGATTCGGTCGAGGCAGCCCCCTTCGACTGGAACGGCCTCACCGTAGACGGCAGCGGCATGGGAACGGTCCTGGAGCACTGCATAATAAGCTATTCTCTGTTCGGCATTAATTCACTCACCGAATACATTACCCTTTCGCAATGCCGCTTTATTCAAAACGGCAAATCCGATCTTTCCGTCATGGGCCTTAAAATTCCCATGGTAGCGCAACCGTTCAGCTACGCCAGCCATGCAGCATCCTCCGACACGCACGTGCTCACGAACCCTTTGGTTTTGGCCCCCCGGCATCCTTCATCCGGGCGGACCGCTTTTCGCGTAACGTCAAGCTTTGCGTTCCTGGGCGGCCTGGTCTTTGGGGTATTAAAAACTTCCGCGTACCTGGAATCGCGCAAGCGATTTACACAGCTTAACAATTCCAATGACAAAAAAAACCTTATGGACCCGGCCATTCAACAGGAATGGGACGCCGCTAAAAACGCCGACAACCGGGACGGCGCCGAAATGTGGGCGGGGTACGGCTTCGCCTTCGCGGGACTGCTTTCGTTTACAGTGTCATTTTATTTTTAACCGGGGAAAGGCGTTTACATGCAGCGAATTGTCGGGATTGCATTGCTTGCCCTCTGCGGTCTGGGGCTTTTGGTCTGCACCTCGGACACCAACCCCTACCTTAATCCATCGCGCGCCACGATCGCATTTTCCGGTCTCCCCTATAATAAAATCGACACCCTGGAAATTTTCCATACGTTTTCCTTTACCTGCGAGTTTATGCTGCAAAAATTCTTGGATTCGGTATCAATTCATATCGACCACAATCGCCTGTGGCCCCTGGAAGATTCCATAATTAAAAATTTTGATTCCATCAGCGGCAGTCTCCCAATAACGGTCTCTTTCTCCGATACGGGTTGGAATAAAGTTACGGTTACGGCCTATAAATCCACCGGGGACATTATAAAGGATTCGCTGATATTTTATTGCACTTCTCCCCTTAAGCAAGCATTCGTCGTCGCCGATTTGGGGCAAACGATTACGCTGCAAACACACCGGGTCTCCGATGATAACGTTCTTTATGCCTGGGAATTTAACACCCTTCCTGCCAAAACGATCATAACCAGCACCACCGATTCGGCGCCGCTCTCCATTACAAAAGAGCTCATGCCCGTGAGGAGCGGCCTTGTGTACGTAATCGCCAACGGCATTCGGTCCTCGGCTTTTGAGTTCCCGGTCTACCTTACCGATAAAACCACTCCCAGCGCCACCTCCCTCAACCACCTGGTGCAAAACGACTCCGAGATAACCACGGGCGCCGATCCTTTTGCATTTCGGATTGCAATCACCAACCAGGCCGGCGTAACCATACTGCCTCTTGTCAATGGTTCAAATTTTGACTTCTACGATACCGGCGCACTGGCGGCGCAAGGGGTCCAGACCTGCACCAAAACCATTGCCGATATAAAAAAATCCCCCGGCGACAGCATGAAGTTGTTCGTGACCTTCGCCGATAAGACCGGCCGGATTTTTACCCAAACATTCTGGGTCCATTACGATTCCACGCTCACCAACCTTGACGCGCCGGTGATTGCGCTCATTGCGCCGCGAGACGGCGAGTCCGTTACGAATCCGGCCCTCACGCTCCAGGGGACAATAACCAATAATTTCTCCTACGATTCGCTTTTTCTGGTGCTGCAACTGAACGGGGCCGTGCTGTCCAAATTTCCCGTAGTCACCAAGGATTCTCTGCAATGGTCGGCGACCGCGACCCTTCTCGAGGGCACCAACAATCTTACGGTGTCTGCCTACGACAATGCGCAGCATACCGGCAACCCGGTCGCCGTTAAATCTTTCGCGCTTGTCTACAATCCCGCGGCGGTCGATACCACCCCTCCGTCAATTAACAATATAACCATCGGCGGGCAAAAATTCGATTCCACCCGTACTTATTATTTTGACTCGGCGCGCATCGGGGTTACCGCAAATATAACGGATGGTTCCGGGGTCCAATCCGTGATTATCAACGCCACTGCGGCCGCCCACGTCGGCGACCTTTATTCCGGGACGGCGGCGCTTACGCATAATCTTTCCGGAACAACCATAACCATTCGGGCCACGGACACCAAAAACAACGACATCCAAAAATCGCTGAAAGTATTTAAAAATGCCCTGCCCGTTTTCCAGCGGGTCCCTTTGAGCGCCACGGCGATTGTGGGACAGCCGTCTATAGATTCCGTTTCGGCCGCCGACGCAGACGGCGACAGTGTTGACATAAGGGTTACTATCCCGACGGCAAAGGGAGATACCGTTTTTAAAGGAACCGGTAAGGTCATTTTTAACTGGACGCCACAGGCCGCCGATACCGCCAAATCTCCGTTAACTATAAGCATTACCGCTCTGGACGGCTACCAGGCCAAAGACACTTCATTTTCCTGCATTGTCGTTTCATCTTCCGGCGCTATACCACCGGCCCATTTTATTACGACGCCCGCTCAATTCCCGGAAACCCTTCAAGTTGCGCGCGACACGCTACGCAAAATTGTGCGTATCGATAAAAACCTTTTAAGCGGCCCCTATTCCATGAGCGCGAAAATAATGGAAACCAATTTCCCCGTGCTTCCGGCTGGCCGCGATTCGCTGGTCAAGTGGACACCGCTCGTTACCGATACCGGAACCAGAACGCTCCTGGTTGTCGTTTTCAGCGGAACTTTGCCCACGGACTCATTAAAAATCCCGCTTAAAATAATTCCGCCGGTTTTTATTTCGTTTGAAAGCTCTCAGTCCGGCGCGCTCGAAAGCGTGGGCACGGCCTTTGTCCCGATCGTTCTTTCGGTCGCATCCAAAGATACGGTCAAGGCATCCCTTATTGTCAATCCGACCAGTTCGGCATCTTCGGCCGACTATTCGCTTCCCCTTACAACCGCCACGTTCGCGCCGGGCACGACCCGGTTCAACCTGCCGATTACCATCGTAGACGATACCATCGTCGAAACCGACGAGACGGTTTCGTTGGGTTTGACCGTACCAGTCAATTGCATGATAGGGACAACCGTCACGCATACGTTTACGATCCATGACAACGACACCATAAAACGCATCGATACGCCGCTGGTATCATTTAACAAACTCGATGATACCGGTTCCGCCGATGCCGGCACGATCCAGATACCGGTCCGGCTTTCGGTTAAAGCCTGGCTGGCCGGCCTGGTAAATATTCAGGTGAGCGGATCCGCTGCGCAAGGAAGCGATTTTTCGATTGTTCCCCAGAACCAGGTTCAATTTGCCGTCGGCGATTCGATTCATTTTATCGCGATTACCATTAAATCCAATACCGAATGTTCGCCGCTGCCGAAAACCATTACGCTCACGCTCGTTAATCCCACCAATCTTAAACTGGGTTCAAACGTTTCCTATACGCATACGATCGGAGCGCATAACATTGACAAATGCATTAGACCGCTGTTGTACGTCGGCAGCGGGGACGTGTCCGTCCCCATCGACAAAGCCTTGATTGACACATTCAAAGCGATGAATTACGCCGTTACCATCATAAGACCCGCCGGAATAACGGACAGTTTAGTTAATAATTCGGCGGTTATTTTTATTTCCGTAACAGCGGCTTCATTGCCGGTGGATGCTTCGCGGTTGCTGAATAGCAGGGCCCCTATTTTCTGCGCCTATTACGGTTACTGGTATCCGCTCAAGCTGACAACTACATCATTGCTATCGGCAGGCCCTTATGATTCGATCCTTCTGAAAGCGAACAATCCCGTTATCAATACGCCATCCGATCTATCGCTGGACATCTCTCAAACGTATCCTATATACTTGAGGCCGGCAAGAATTCCCGCGGGGGCAAGCAGTGTCGCGGTAGTACCC
>JAQUMP010000137.1 GCA_028718065.1 Chitinivibrionales bacterium
GCCTCCCAGGATGCCGGAAAAATCCAGGGAGCGGGCGTCTTTACAAAGTGCAAACAAGCAGAGCAGCAGCACCGGTTCGGCCAAGGCCGAAAAAAAGACCTCACGGCTCGCGCCCATGCCCTCGAAGGCCGACCCGGTATCGAGCGCGGCGACAACCGTAAAAAAGCGCGCCAGGCCCAGCAGATAGACAAAGACCAGAATATCGCCTTTAAACGACAGCGGCGCGCCCAGGCGTCCGAGCGGCAGGATGCAGAGGGCGCCCAACAAGCCGGCCAGGCAAACGATCGGCCCGGCCTTAAAAACCCAGGTGGTGGTGCGGCTATAGACCGCGCCTTTGCGGAGCAGCTTGACAATATCATAATAGGGCTGCACAAGCGGCGGGCCGTTGCGGCCCGCAAAAAAGGCCTTTACTTTGGTAATAATGCCGAGCATGAGCGGTGCGCCGCAGAGGCCCAGCGACACGGCAAGCAGGGCATGCAAGTTTAGCGGGGCCATAAAAATACCCCCATCAGCGTCAGCAGCAAGGTCGCGGCGATATACAGGACATAATAATTTACCTTGCCGCCCTGCAACCACCGCAGGCGTTTAAGGGCCTTTTCAACCTGCCGAAAAAGCGGCGTGTAAACGCGCTCCAGCGCCAGATCAGGTACGTGCGTTGTAAATTCGGCCTGCATCGGAAAAAGGCCTTGCGCAAAATGGGCGCGTTTATGAGGGCGGAGCGCCAAGGCGAAGAAACTCACCAGCGGATCGGCAAACGACGAGGCGGTGTATTGCATAGACGGCTTGGGATTACCATAACCGCAACCCCAGGTTTCAGATGAGCGCACGTTGCGCCGGGAAAGCAGACGGCGGCGCACCGCCGTAATGATTGCAATTAAAAGCGCCGCAACAACAAAAACCACGGCGACGGCGATGAGGGTAGTGCGCATATTGTCAAGTACTGGCGCAATCCCCGCCGCGGTGCCGCCCGCAAGCAGCCCAATCGGCGCCTCCGCCAGGTTTATGACAAAGCCGAAACCAAGGCCGATACCAACGCAGAGCAAACTTAAAATGACCATGGGCATGAGCATTAAGCGGCCGGGCTCGGAAACTTCTTTGTCAAGCTTTACGCGCGCCTGCCCCAAAAAAACAATGCCGAAGGCCTTGGTAAAGCAGGCCAGCGCAAGGCCGCCGATGAGCGCCAGGCCGAACACGACCGCCACCGCGGCAAGCAGCAATGGCTTGCCGCCCGCGGTTAAGCCGGCAAAGGCGGCGTTATAAATAAGGAACTCAGAAATAAAACCATTCAAGGGCGGCAGTCCGCAGATCGCCACGGCGCCAATCAAAAAGCAGAGGGCCGTCACGGGCATGCGTTTAAGCAGGCCGCCCAGCCGGTCGAGCGCCAGTGTTCCTGTTTTGTTAAGCACGCAGCCGGCGCTTAAAAACAGGAGTCCTTTAAACAGGGCATGGTTTACAACATGCAAAAGCGCCCCGGCGAACCCGAGCGCCGCCAGCGCCGGAATGCGGTAATGCACGCCCAGGAGCCCGCATCCCAGGCCCAGCGTAATGATCCCGATGTTTTCCACGCTGTGATAGGCTAAAAGTCGTTTTAAATCGTGCTGGCCGAGCGCCAGCAAAACGCCCAGGACTCCCGAAACGCCGCCGAGCACAACGAGCAGCGCCCCCCACCAGGCCGGCGGAAAAGGGAGAATGCTGATGGCGCGCATAATGCCGTAGATTCCCATTTTAATCATGATACCCGACATGACCGCCGATACGTGGCTGGGCGCGGCCGGATGCGCCTCGGGCAACCACACGTGAAACGGAAAGAAACCGGCCTTGGAACCGAACCCCACCAGCGCGGTGCAAAACAAAATGGCGGCAGCACTCTTGGAGAATTTAAAACCGACCCAGGTCTGCATGTCGGTTGAACCGGCACAAAAGCCGGCTGTCAAGAAAAATACCAGCAAAAAAAGCATACCGATATGGGTGGCGACAAGGTAAATCCAGCCGGCATTGCGTACCGCAGCATGTTCGTGGTCGAAGATAACCAAAAAGAACGAGGCCAGGGACATGACCTCCCAGGAAATTAAAAAAAGCACGCTGTCGGAGGCGATAACAACCACGACCATGGCGGCGCTGAGCAGGTTATAGAAGCACCAGTGCAAACCGAGATTTTTAGTTTTGCCGTAGGGGCGCAGGTATTCCATTCCGTAAAATGCGGCAAGCGTGGTGAGGACAAAAAGCGGCGCCAAAAAAAAGGCCCCCAGCGCGTCCAATTTAACGCTCAAGGCGCCGAGGGGAACACTCCAGGCGCCGTGCCATTGCGCCGGCCCGATGTTTACAAACGACAACACCGTTCCTGCCAGTCCGAAAAGGCCTCCGCCAAGCGCGGCCGAACCGCCAAAAAAAGAGGCAAGGGGCGCGCGTTTGCCGGCGCATGCGGCGCAAAGGGCCCCGACCAGATAAATAACCAGGGCGCATCCGATGAGTGTAAGCGTCATGGCAGCGGCCCTGCGGGCGCAGCGGAAGGAATCAGCGTATTCTCCGCGGTCCGGACCGTTTTGATTATTTCGCCGGCTTGTCCGCGTCCGGCGAGCGCGCTTTGCACGGCGGAATTATGCAGCAGAAACGAGAGCCGCGCCAGGAGATGCAAATGCACGCGCACGGTGGTGCTAATAAGCGTAAAGAGCGTGTCCACCGGCCGGCCGTCGAGGGCGCTAAAATCCACCGGCGTCTTTAAAAAGCTCAGGACCACCAGCGGCTTTTCGATATTCAGGACAACGGGGTTGCGGACATGCGGAATGGCAATACCGTTGCCGATTGCCGTGGAAGCGAGCAGCTCGCGCGCCATCAGCGCGGCCAGCAAGGCCTCTTTGTCAAGCCCTTGGGGGCCTTGAATGGCCTCAACGACGGCCTTGAGCACGGATTGCTTATCGCCGCCGTCAAGACCAAAATAAACGCCGCCTTCAGCCAGGGCGTCGCCCAGCGTAGGCGGGATCATTGTCGCATCCGACAAGGCTCCCATGACCTCCGGCGATACCGTTATGTTTTTGGCTATGGCCCACTCAAACAGTTCCACGCGATTAAAAAGGTACGATTTGCCGACCGGGTAGGCCGGAATCTCTTTTTTCCGTATGAGGCGATAGACCGCGGATTCGGAGAGCTTTAAAAGCCGGCTGGCTTCTTTTACCGTCAACTGCATTGCATTCAACTTCTTACTGGCTTAATTGTCTAAATAAAAAGAGCTAAAATATACATTTTTTCAAAACTAAAATCTATAGGAAAGGGCTCGCCGCCCTTTATATCCGGTATGGAAAATGCTTATTATAGCCAAAACATTAAGAGTGTTTTGCCGCCCTAAGTATCTAATGTCAATTATACTATCATTCTTTTAGCTACAACAAGTATTTTCATTACGGGGTTTTAGGGGCAGCCGCCCCTACCGGAAAAAAATTAAGCCAACCCTTTCCAGAAAGTATTTTTTAAAGAAATTATGTCAGAAAAATCCAACCACGATAAGATTATATTAGTAATTTCAGGCGACGCAGACTTAAGGGCCGAAATTATAAACAGTTCCCCGCCCAAGGGTTATCGCATCGTGAGCGCGGACTCGGCCGAAAACGCCATCGCTATTGTTAAGCAAGAAACCATGGCGATCGTGTTTTTAGATTGCGACATCATCCAGAAGCAGGAGATGGACCTGGTCAGTTTCATTAAAACCGGCAGCCCCCAGATCGAAATCATCATCCTGGCAACCATCGGCCAAATCGACGCCGCCACGGCCGCGCTTAAAAACGGCGCGTCGTTTTACCTTATCAAGCCTATAGCCGCCGGCGACATCGCCATCGTGCTCACCAAGCTTTCCCTGCGCGTCAACCGCGGGCTGGAACAGGAAGCGCTGGAACAGCAGGCGCTCGCCGACCTTATGGCGGGCAATCCCGTCATGGAAAAGGCCCTGCGGCTGGCCATAAAGATCGCGCCCACCTCAAGCTCCGTGCTCATCGCGGGCGAAAGCGGGACCGGCAAGGAATTTTTCGCGCGCATCATTCACCGCTTGTCAAAGCGGCTCGACGGCGCCTTTATCGCCATCAACTGCGGCGGCGTTCCCGACACTCTTTTCGAAAGCGAATTTTTCGGCTATAAAAAAGGCGCCTTTACGGGCGCGGAGCGCGATAAACCGGGCCTGGTGGAGGCGGCGCACCTCGGCACGCTTTTTCTGGACGAAGTCGGCGAACTCTCGCCGGCGGCCCAGGTAAAACTGCTGCGGTTTTTGCAGGAAAAAAGCTTCCGGCGCATCGGCGAAACCATCCTGCGCAGCGTCAACACGCGCGTGATCGCGGCCTCCAACAAAGACCTGGCCCAGCTCGTGCAAAAGGGCGCTTTCCGCGAGGACCTCTATTTTCGGCTCAATGTTTTTTCGCTTTTCCTGCCGCCGCTGCGGCAGCGCAAGGAGACCATTCCCAACCTCATCCGGCTCTTTGTGCATCGCAACAATACGGCGCTGGATAAACACGTCAATAAAATCTCCAAATCGGCCGAAATGCTCCTGGCCGCCTATGATTATCCGGGCAACATCCGCGAGCTGGAAAATATCATCGAGCATGCGGTGGTCCTGGCGGACGGCGAGGAAATCACCGACAAAGACCTGCCGGAAATCGTGCGCATCAACCGCCGCCTCCTGGTGAGCACCGTACCGGCCACGGCGGCGCTTCCCGGCGCCCCTCCCGCGGACGCCGCCCTTGCAACGGCCCCGCCCCAGGAAAGCATTACCCTGGCCGACCTCGAGCGCGACCATATCCGCGCAGCGCTTGACAAATACAAAGACAATTATACTATTATTTCCCGCACGCTCGGGATTTCGCGTTCAACCCTCTGGCGAAAGATGAAAGAGTATGGCCTTAAACGAACCAAATAGCGGCGCCGGGCATTGCGCCATCCGGGTGTATTACGAAGACACCGACTGCGGCAACGTGGTCTATTACGCCAATTACCTCAGTTACATGGAGCGCGGCCGCACCGAACTCATGCGTCAGCAGGGCATTCATCTGGCGGAGTTCCACCGCAGCGGCTGCATCTTCATTGTGTCGGAAGCGCACGTAAAATACCATTCCTCCGCGCGCTACGACGACCTTTTAGACGTGGAAACCTGCGTGAGCGAGGTTTCCGGCGCGTCGCTGCGCTTTATAAGTCGCATAAGTAAAGCAGACGGCGCCGTGCTGGTTTCGGGCGAGGTGCGCCTGGCCTGCGTTAACGCCCGCGGCGACGTGCAGCGCGTGCCCGAAAAAATCGTGCAGAAACTTACGGCGATAAAAAAGACGGGTGTTATTTAAAGCGGCCGGGCCGTTTGTCCGCGCTACTGCAAGGCCAATCCCTTTTCACTGAGACGCGAATATTTAATGCCCTTGGCAATAAGCGCGACCGAAAAAACATGGCTGGTCAGCCCGACAAGAAGCTGCGCGGTATTGGAAGCTCCCCAGCTTTTCTGGCCCGAATGCGCCTCCACGAAAGGGGCGATCGTAAAAACCCAGCCGATGGCGTCCAACGGAAAACCCCAGCAATAGCAGACTACTTTTTTGTGCGACGCCCAGTCGGAAAAAGAGGACATGCCGGAGGCTTTATAGTTCTGCCAGTAACTGTCCGGGATGCCGGCCGCCAGCCAGGGCGCAACGGTCGACGTTGCCGGGGGCGTTTCGCCGGCGCCGATCGAAGCGACCGGGGCCTTTTTCGCAACGGTCAAGTCCGCGGGCAGGCCGGAAAATAAGCGTGCGGCGTTGTGGATGGTTACTTTCATCACATCGGTCAAGCCGCAGGCCTCGCAGTCTTCGGCCACGTTTGTTTCGATTTTCCCGGTCGCAACGTCCACCATGCGAATGTTGACCGAATACAGTTCGGCTACTTTGTCAATGCTACCGACGACGATTTTCCGCACGCCGATCAATTGCCCGATCTGCACGGCGCATTCCGTATTGGTGCAGCCGGTCTGTTGAAAACCCTGCTCTTTTAAAATTTCCTCCATTTTCGACCGCTCGATCACGCTGAATTTTCCGGTGTTGACCAATTCCATTCTCAGCCGGTTGGACAAGCCGCCCAGGTCGCCTGCGGCAATGCCGTTGCCGTCGAGCTCTAAAACCGCGATGTTGATTGCTTTGGTTTGTTGGGAATACGCCAGGCCGCAAATGCCTAAAACAAGGAGCAGACAGACAATTCTCATGATATCGCCTTTGCAAGAATGGATAGCGCCGGTTTTGCCGTTTGAGTAAACGGCAGGGTTAAAATTTACATTTTGGGAGGAGGGAAGGGCAAAAAGGGGAATTGAAAGAAAGATAACCTACCAACAACCTCCGGTCATCAATCGCCTGAACGATAGTGCAATCTTTTCTGTTGCATTTATGTCAAATATGACATATTATATACTATGAGCCCTCAAGACAAGCCGTTGGTCTGGTTGCATGGCGAAGTGCATAACGCAATTGCAGGTACTTAATACCAGTAGAATTCGGCTTAAAAATTACGACAGTATCAAATGACCAAGGAGGAAACTATGAATAAAGCAAAACGAGCGAAACTGCAGCAGTATGGCTGGAAGACTGGCGATGCAGCGGATTTTTTAAATCTTTCGCCGGAAGAAACGCACTATTTAGAATTAAAAGTTGCCTTAGCTCAATATTTACAGAAAAAACGTACGCATAAGCACCTTACGCAGGCAAGCCTTGCCAAAATGGTCCATTCGAGCCAGTCTCGCGTGGCCAAAATGGAACAGAGCGATGCCACCGTTTCCGTCGATCTGCTCGTACGTTCATTGTTCGCTTTAGGGACATCCAGAACGGAACTTGCCCGAGTCTTTTCACAAAACCAGTTCAAAAAAGCAGCGTAAGGTCCCTTTATATTTGGGGCCGGGGTGTCTTTGTTTGCCCTATCGCCCACAACGAGCGATCGGTCTTTTTTTTCCCGTTTTATCCCGCATACGCCGCAACGGATTTGCAAAAGTCAATAAACTCCGCCGGCGTCAAGCAATATTTGCAGGCGTTGCTGAGCCAGGAGCAGATTTGGAATTGCAAAACACCGGAATCCGGATTTAGGTGGTCAACCACGGGATAGAGGTAAAACTCTTTATTGAAGACTCCGCAACGGCGGGCCAAACGCAGCAAACTTTTTTGTGCGCTTGAATCGTTCTTCCATGAACCGATTAAATCATAGCGCAAAGCCTGGCCGGTGTAAGGATCGAACTGACCGCCCGATACAAATGCCTCATGGATTTTTTGTTTGTAGTCGGCGATGGAATACCGTTGAGCGCAGCGGCGCTTTAGTTTTTGGTCGCGGCGATGGAGTGAATCGGCGCGGCTGTGAAGCAATTTGTGATACTGGAATTTTGTTAATATTCCATTAAGATACGCTGGGGGCGGACAGGCGCTAAACGGGGTTTTGCAAGGAAAGGCCTCCTTCGCACCGCGGGCGACGGAGGGCTTGCTGCCGGTATATTCGGTTACTGATTTGCAGAAAGCTATAAATTCCTGCGAAGACAAACAGCTTTTGCAGCCATTGGCTATCAAGGCGCAGATTTCCAGAAGCAGAACAGGGGACGCAGGGTCTTTGTGGTCTATGGCGGGCATTAAATAGATGGCTTTATTAAGGCTGCCATAGGCGCCAGGACGCAGTTTCTTAGAGGCATGCATGGTACCGACTAAATCCCAGCGCAGCTTTTGGCCGGTGTAAGGATCATATTGCCCGCCGGCAAACACAGCTTCCTCAAGCTTTTGTTCATAATCCGCATCGGTACAATCCTTGGTAAAGGGACGTTTTTGCCGTCGGTCACGCCGGAGCAGCTCGCCGACGGAATTGCGAATCCAAGTGGAATATTTTAATTGAGTCCAAACCCCTATTAAATAGGGTGGCAGCGGATATTTGGCGGTGTGCGACATACGAGGTCTTTACATAAAGAGATTAGGTTTACCAACAATATAATCGGTTGCCGGCATGGAAGAACTTTTTTTACGATAATTGGGGCTTAGGAATTATTTATCGATTCGTCCCTTGGATACTTGATATGCTTGATATGCTTTAAGCGGTCAATTGTT